>NZ_JADMTC010000003.1:0-125547 GCF_015561235.1 Streptococcus oralis
CGCGGGAAGTAGCTCAGCTTGGTAGAGTACTTGGTTTGGGACCAAGGTGTCGCAGGTTCGAATCCTGTCTTCCCGATCGATTGCGAGGATACTTAAAGGTATCTTTTTTTATTTATTAAGGAGATTCTGAGAGTCTTCTTTTTTGTTTACGGAGAAAATTTGTGTAAACTAGCAGTGCTTAAGGAATGGTACTAGTCATATATTTTCTTTAATTATGGTAAAATAGTAAGAGAATAATGTGAGGAAAATGAATGTCAAGTAAGTTTGAAATTTTAATCAATCAACTAGGAATCTCTGATCAATTGAGACGGGATACTGCTCTTATTGATGCCAGAATTGAGTGTGTTGTGGTTCATAAAATTAGTAAGATTTGGGAATTTCATTTTGTATTTTCTAATATTTTACCGATTGAAATCTTTTCAGAGTTAAAGAAAGGGTTTGGTGAAGAATTTTCTAAGACAGGAAACCGAGCTGTTTTCGAAATCAAGGCTCTTTCTCAAGAATTCTCTAATGAACTCTTGCAGGCCTACTATAGAGAGGCTTTTTCTGAAGGTCCATGTGCAAGTCAGGGGTTTAAATCTCTTTACCAGAATTTAAACGTCCGTGCGGAAGGAAATCAACTCATTATTGAAGGTTCAGAGGCGATTGATAAGGAGCACTTTAAGAAGAATCATCTTCCTAATTTGGCTAAGCAACTCGAAAAGTTTGGTTTTCCAGCTTTTGTATGCCAAATAGAAAAGAATGATGCTCTTACACAAGAGCAGGAGGAAGCCTTCCATACGGAGAATGAACAAATCGTCCAGGCTGCCAACGAAGAAGCTTTACGAGCTATGGAGCAACTGGAACAAATGGCTCCTCCTCCAGTAGAAGAGAAGCCAGCCTTTGATTTTCAGTCTAAAAAGGCTGCGGCCAAGCCTAAACTAGATAAGGCTGAAGTTACCCAGATGATCGACGTGACGACTGAGGAAAATCGCCTGGTCTTTGAAGGGGTCGTTTTTGATGTGGAGCATAAGGTGACCAGAACTGGTCGCGTTTTGATCAACTTTAAAATGACAGACTATACTTCAAGCTTCTCAATGCAAAAATGGGTTAAGAATGAAGAAGAGGCTCAGAAGTTTGACATCATTAAGAAGAATTCTTGGCTTCGAGTTCGTGGGAATGTGGAGATGAATAACTTCACACGTGATTTGACCATGAACGTCCAGGATGTGCAGGAAGTGGTTCACTATGAGCGGAAGGATTTGATGCCAGAAGGTGAGCGTCGGGTTGAGTTTCATGCTCATACAAATATGTCGACTATGGATGCTTTACCAGAGGTTGAAGAAATCGTTGCGATAGCTGCTAAGTGGGGACACAAGGCGGTTGCCATCACGGACCATGGGAATGTCCAGTCCTTCCCACATGGCTACAAGGCAGCTAAGAAAGCTGGAATTCAGCTGATCTATGGAATGGAAGCCAATATCGTGGAGGACCGTGTCCCTATCGTTTACAACGAAGTGGAGATGGGCTTGTCAGAAGCGACCTATGTGGTCTTTGACGTGGAAACGACGGGACTTTCAGCTATCTATAATGATTTGATTCAGGTTGCGGCCTCTAAGATGTACAAGGGGAATGTTATTGCCGAATTTGATGAATTTATCAATCCCGGGCATCCATTATCAGCCTTTACTACTGAGTTGACAGGAATTACAGATGATCATGTCAAAAATGCTAAACCACTGGAACAAGTTTTGCAAGAATTCCAAGAATTTTGCAAGGATACAGTCTTAGTTGCTCACAATGCTACCTTTGACGTTGGCTTTATGAATGCCAACTATGAGCGCCATGGTCTGCCTAAAATTAACCAGCCAGTTATCGATACGCTGGAGTTTGCTAGAAACCTCTATCCTGAGTATAAACGTCATGGTTTGGGGCCTTTGACTAAGCGTTTTGGTGTAGCACTTGAACACCACCACATGGCCAACTACGATGCGGAAGCTACTGGTCGTCTGCTCTTCATCTTTATCAAAGAGGTGGCAGAGAAACATGGTGTGACTGATTTAGCTAGACTCAACATTGATTTGATTAGTCCAGACTCTTATAAAAAAGCTCGGATTAAACATGCGACCATTTATGTCAAGAATCAAGTTGGTTTAAAAAATATTTTTAAGCTGGTTTCTTTGTCTAACACCAAGTATTTTGAAGGGGTGCCACGGATTCCGAGAACGGTTCTAGACGCCCATCGGGAGGGCTTGATTTTGGGGTCGGCTTGCTCGGAGGGTGAAGTTTTTGACGCAGTCGTTTCCCAAGGTGTGGATGCGGCGGTTGAGGTGGCCAAATATTATGACTTTATCGAGGTCATGCCACCAGCTATCTATGCTCCCTTGATTGCTAAAGAGCAGGTCAAGGATATGGAAGAACTCCAGACTATTATCAAGAGTTTGATAGAAGTCGGGGACCGTCTTGGCAAGCCTGTTTTGGTTACGGGAAATGTTCACTATATTGAACCGGAAGAAGAGATTTACCGTGAAATTATTGTCCGTAGTTTGGGACAGGGGGCTATGATTAACCGAACCATCGGTCATGGTGAACATGCCCAACCAGCACCGCTACCGAAGGCTCATTTTAGAACGACCAATGAAATGTTGGATGAATTTGCTTTCTTGGGAGAAGATTTAGCACGCAAATTAGTCATCGAAAACACCAATTCCTTGGCAGATATCTTTGAACCTGTTGAGGTTGTTAAGGGTGACTTGTATACACCTTTCATCGACAAGGCTGAAGAAACGGTCGCTGAGCTGACCTATAAGAAAGCTTTTGAGATTTATGGCAATCCGCTGCCAGATATTGTTGATTTGCGGATTGAAAAAGAATTGACATCTATTCTGGGGAATGGATTTGCCGTGATTTATCTGGCATCGCAGATGCTGGTGCAACGTTCCAATGAACGGGGCTATTTGGTGGGTTCTCGTGGGTCTGTTGGGTCCAGTTTTGTTGCGACCATGATTGGGATTACGGAGGTTAATCCACTCTCTCCTCATTATGTTTGTGGTCAGTGTCAGTATAGTGAGTTTATCACGGATGGTTCTTACGGTTCAGGTTTTGATATGCCTAATAAGGACTGTCCAAACTGTGGTCATAAACTTAGCAAAAATGGACAGGATATTCCTTTCGAGACCTTCCTTGGTTTTGATGGAGACAAGGTTCCTGATATTGACTTGAACTTCTCGGGAGAAGACCAGCCTAGTGCTCACTTGGATGTACGTGATATCTTTGGTGAGGAATATGCCTTCCGTGCAGGAACGGTTGGTACAGTTGCGGCTAAGACTGCTTATGGATTTGTCAAGGGCTATGAGCGTGACTATGGGAAGTTTTATCGTGATGCAGAGGTGGAACGCCTCGCTCAGGGTGCGGCTGGTGTCAAGCGGACAACAGGACAACACCCGGGAGGAATCGTTGTTATTCCTAACTACATGGATGTCTACGATTTTACGCCTGTCCAGTATCCAGCGGATGATGTGACGGCTGAATGGCAGACGACTCACTTTAACTTCCACGATATCGATGAGAACGTCCTCAAACTTGATGTGCTGGGACATGATGATCCGACCATGATTCGGAAACTGCAGGACTTGTCTGGGATTGATCCTAATGAAATTCCTATGGATGATGAAGGCGTGATGGCCCTCTTTTCAGGAACTGATGTTCTTGGGGTGACTCCTGAGCAAATCGGTACACCGACGGGGATGCTGGGGATTCCAGAGTTTGGAACCAACTTTGTACGTGGGATGGTAGACGAGACGCATCCGACGACTTTTGCGGAGTTGCTTCAGCTCTCAGGTCTGTCCCACGGTACCGATGTGTGGTTGGGAAATGCCCAGGATTTGATCAAGCAAGGAATTGCGGACCTATCAACCGTTATCGGTTGTCGGGATGACATCATGGTTTACCTCATGCATGCGGGTCTCGAGCCTAAGATGGCTTTTACCATCATGGAACGGGTACGTAAGGGCTTGTGGTTGAAGATTTCAGAAGAGGAGAGAAATGGCTATATCGAAGCTATGAAGGCCAATAAGGTGCCAGAATGGTATATCGAATCCTGTGGGAAAATCAAGTATATGTTCCCTAAAGCCCACGCTGCGGCCTATGTTATGATGGCCTTGCGTGTAGCCTACTTCAAGGTTCACCATCCCATTTATTACTACTGTGCTTACTTTTCAATCCGCGCTAAGGCTTTTGATATCAAGACCATGGGTGCGGGCTTGGACGCCATCAAGCGCAGAATGGAAGAAATCGCTGAAAAACGGAAGAACAATGAAGCCTCTAATGTGGAAATTGACCTCTATACCACTCTTGAGATTGTCAATGAGATGTGGGAACGTGGCTTTAAGTTTGGCAAGTTAGACCTCTATCGTAGTGATGCGACTGAATTCATCATTGACGGAGACACTCTTATCCCACCATTTGTCGCAATGGATGGTCTGGGAGAGAACGTTGCTAAGCAGTTGGTGCGTGCTCGAAAAGAAGGGGAATTCCTCTCTAAAACTGAGTTGCGCAAGCGTGGCGGACTGTCATCAACCTTGGTTGAAAAGATGGATGAAATGGGGATTCTCGGCAATATGCCAGAGGATAACCAGTTGAGTTTGTTTGATGAGTTGTTTTAAAGGAGATGAGGAATAGTAAAATGAAACTAAGAATTTTTGCGGAAGACAAACCAGCTGAAAAGGTATTTGAATATCAATTAGAACTTGCTGATCAGACAATTCTTCTATCAACAGCACTATTGTCGGGTGCTATTGCACTAGCAGGGCTACTCTCTGCTTTGAATAAAAACTAAAAATATAGAAAAGAGAAAACAGAATGGTTTTACCAAATTTTAAAGAAAATCTAGAAAAATATGCGAAATTATTGGTTGCGAACGGAATTAATGTGCAACCTGGTCACACCTTGACTCTTTCTATTGATGTGGAGCAACGCGAATTGGCGCATCTAATCGTCAAAGAAGCATATGCACTTGGAGCACATGAAGTTATCGTTCAGTGGACAGATGATGTCATCAATCGCGAGAAATTCCTCCACGCGCCGATGGAGCGTTTGGACAATGTGCCAGAATACAAGATTGCTGAGATGAATTACCTTCTTGATAACAAGGCTAGCCGTCTTGGGGTACGTTCTTCTGACCCAGGTGCCTTGAACGGTGTGGACGCTGACAAACTTTCAGCTTCTGCAAAAGCGATGGGACTGGCCATGAAGCCAATGCGTATCGCAACGCAATCCAACAAGGTTAGCTGGACTGTAGCAGCCGCTGCTGGACTTGAGTGGGCTAAGAAAGTCTTTCCAAATGCTGCGAGCGATGAAGAAGCAGTTGATCTCCTTTGGGACCAAATCTTCAAAACTTGCCGTGTCTACGAAGCAAATCCTGTTAAGGCTTGGGAAGAACATGCAGCCATCCTCAAGAGCAAGGCTCAAATGCTCAATAAAGAACAATTTTCAGCCCTTCACTACACAGCTCCAGGGACCGATTTGACCCTTGGTTTGCCGAAGAACCACGTTTGGGAATCAGCTGGTGCTATCAATGCACAGGGCGAAGGATTCTTGCCAAATATGCCGACAGAAGAAGTCTTCACAGCACCTGATTTTCGTCGTGCAGATGGTTATGTAACGTCTACAAAACCGCTTAGTTATAACGGAAACATTATTGAAGGTATTAAGGTGACCTTTAAGGATGGACAAATCGTAGATATCACTGCTGAGAAGGGTGATCAGGTCATGAAAGACCTTGTCTTTGAAAATGCGGGTGCGCGTGCCTTGGGTGAATGTGCCTTGGTACCAGATCCAAGCCCAATTTCTCAGTCAGGCATTACCTTCTTTAACACCCTTTTCGATGAAAATGCGTCAAATCACTTGGCTATCGGTGCAGCCTATGCAACTAGCGTTGTTGGTGGAGCGGAGATGAGCGAAGAGGAGCTTGAAGCCGCGGGTCTTAACCGTTCAGATGTTCACGTAGATTTTATGATTGGTTCGAATCAAATGGATATAGACGGTATCCGTGAGGATGGAACGCGCGTACCGCTCTTTCGTAATGGAGACTGGGCAAATTAAGGAGAAGCTATGATTGGAAGCATGTTTGTCGGTCTTTTAATTGGACTACTAGCAGGGGCTATCACCAATCGTGGAGAACGTATGGGATGCTTTGGGAAGATGTTTCTCGGTTGGATTGGTGCATTTTTAGGACAATTACTCTTTGGTTCTTGGGGGCCAAGCCTAAATGGTACAGCCATTATCCCAGCTATCTTAGGAGCCATGATTGTGTTAGCTATTTTCTGGGAAAGAGGAAGTTAGCTTCCCGGCTCTGAAAAGGAAAGGAGGTTGGCTATTGAGCCAGCCTCCTTTTGAGTATGATATAATAGTTCTATGAGATTAGATAAATTTTTAGTTGCCTGCGCAGTAGGGAGTCGAACTGAGGTCAAAAACTTGCTTAAAGCTAGGCGCGTAACGGTTAACGGCAAGAAAGAAAAATCAGCAAAACTGCAAATCAATGAAGAAAGAGATGAGATTCGTTTTGACGGTCAAGTGCTGGAGTATGAAGAGTTTGTCTACTACATGATGAACAAGCCCCAAGGAGTCATTTCGGCGACTGAAGATCCCAAGCATAGAACGGTTTTGGACTTGTTGGACGACTATGGACGTGCCAAAGAAGTCTTTCCTGTAGGACGTTTGGATATCGATACCCATGGACTCCTGCTTTTGACCAATGATGGTCAGCTGGCTCATGCGTTGCTTTCACCCAAACGTCATGTGGATAAGACCTATTTGGCTCAAGTCAAGGGAATCATGACCCAAGAAGATGTGGAAACATTCGGCAAGGGTATTCCACTTAAGGACTTTACCTGCCAGCCGGCCAAACTGGAGATTTTGTCAATGGATTCAGATAAGGGTGAAAGCCAGGTTCGTGTGACCATTAGAGAAGGAAAATTTCATCAGGTTAAGCGTATGGTGGCCTACTGTGGCAAGGAAGTGGTGGACTTGCAACGTTTGACTATGGGAACTTTAGCCTTGGATGAGAACTTAGAACGAGGAGAATGGCGTCGCTTGACCAAGGAGGAGTTAGAAAATCTTCTTGCTAGTATTGCTTAATTTGATTTATATTCGAAAAAGGTGAAGGACAAAGTCCTTGCCTTTTTATGTTTTCAGTTGCTTCCTTTGTGAAAAGAGTTATAATAGACAGTAGAATAAAAGGAGGAATCTATGAACGCGATTCAAGAATCATTTACAGATCAATTATTTGCCAACTATGAAGCAAATGTCAAATACCAAGCGATTGAAAATGCTGCCAGCCATAACGGAATTTTCGCAGCCCTAGAACGTCGTCAGAGCCATGTTGACAACACACCTGTTTTCTCATTGGATTTGACCAAGGACAAGGTGACCAACCAGAAAGCGTCTGGTCGTTGCTGGATGTTTGCAGCCCTTAACACTTTCCGCCACAAACTCATCTCGCAATACAAACTAGAAAACTTTGAGTTGTCACAAGCCCACACTTTCTTCTGGGACAAGTATGAAAAATCTAACTGGTTCTTGGAGCAAGTGATTGCGACTGCAGACCAAGACTTAACTAGTCGCAAGGTTAGCTTCCTACTCCAAACTCCACAACAAGATGGTGGTCAATGGGATATGGTCGTTGCCCTCTTTGAGAAATACGGTGTCGTTCCTAAGTCAGTTTATCCTGAGTCTGTTTCATCTAGCAGCAGCCGTGAGCTCAATGCCATCCTCAACAAATTGCTCCGTCAAGATGCTCAAATCTTGCGTGACTTGCTCGCTTCTGGTGCAGACCAAGCAACTGTTCAAGCTAAGAAAGAAGACCTCTTGCAAGAAATCTTTAATTTCCTTGCTATGTCACTAGGACTTCCACCACGTAAATTTGACTTTGCTTATCGCGATAAGGATGATAACTACCAAAGCGAAAAGGGTATCACGCCACAAGAGTTTTACAAGAAATATGTCAATCTTCCTCTAGAAGACTACGTTTCTGTTATCAATGCTCCAACTGCTGACAAGCCTTACGGTAAATCTTACACAGTTGAGATGTTGGGAAATGTGGTTGGTAGCCGTGCAGTTCGCTACATCAACGTTCCAATGGAACGCTTGAAAGAATTGGCGATTGCCCAAATGCAAGCAGGTGAAACTGTTTGGTTTGGTTCAGATGTCGGCCAGCTAAGCAACCGCAAAGCCGGAATTCTTGCAACAGATGTTTATGATTTTGAATCAAGCATGGACATTCAACTCACTCAAGACAAGGCTGGACGTTTGGACTACAGCGAAAGCTTGATGACCCACGCCATGGTCTTGACAGGTGTAGATTTGGATGAAAACGGCAAGTCAACCAAGTGGAAGGTTGAGAACTCATGGGGAGACAAGGTCGGTACAGATGGTTACTTTGTTGCCTCAGACGCTTGGATGGACGAATACACTTACCAAATCGTTGTCCGTAAGGAATTGCTGACAGCAGATGAACAAGCTGCTTATGAAGCAGAACCAATTGTGCTCGCACCTTGGGATCCAATGGGTGCCTTGGCAGAATAAAGCATAAAGAAAAAAGGCTAGGGGAATCCTAGCCTTTTCTTAGTACTTCTTAAAGTAGTGATAGATAATGCTTGCCAAGGGAGTTCTTCTTATTTTGAGTCTTTAAGTGACAGAGGAAAAGATATGTGTTATTATAGTAGTACAAAAGGATATCGGAGTAGAAATGAAGTATTTAAGTAGCCAAGACATCAAGGATCGTCAACGAAATATCAGTGACATTAAACCCTACAAAACAACCAAGGAAATCGTCGTTTCAAATATCTTTACCTTCTTTAATGCCATGAACTTGGCTCTGGCAGTTCTGGTAGCCACAACCTTGCGATTTGAAAATATGCTCTTTTTAGGTGTGATTGCTATCAATACAGCCATCGGGATTTTCCAAGAAGTGCGTTCAAAAAATGCTTTGGAAAAGCTAAGTTTGCTTGGTAAAAGTAAGTACAAGGTCAATCGAGATGGTCAAACGATCGAGATTGATCCAGAAGACATCGTTCTGGGGGAATATCTGCATCTCAATCTGGGAGATCAGGTACCTGTCGATGCAGAAGTGCTTGAAGGAACGATCGAAGTGGATGAGTCCTTGCTGACTGGTGAGAGTGATTCAGTCTTTAAAACAGCAGGTGACAAGCTGATGAGCGGAAGCAATGTCGTTAGCGGTACTTGTCTGGTCACGGCGACGGCGGTCGGACCCGATAGTTATATCAACAAACTCGCAAAATCCAGCAAGGAATTCAAAAAATACCCTTCTCAACTACGCGATTACATGGATAAGATTTTAAAAATCGTCTCGATCTTGCTGGTGCCAGTTGCCATTCTGCTCTATGTCAGAGGTTTTAGTCTAGGACGGTCTTATGTTGAAATTGTTTTAGGAAGTTCAGGTGCCTTGGTCGGCATGATTCCAGAGGGTTTGATTCTCTTGGTTAGTGTGTCCCTAGCAGTAGCAGCCATGAAGCTGGCTAAAAAGAAGGTTCTGGTACAGGAGCTATACTGTGTAGAGACCTTGGCGCGAGTAGATATTCTTTGTTTTGATAAGACGGGAACTATCACGACGGGGAATATGAAGGTCCAAGAAATGGATGCTAATGTAGCAGAGAAACTATCTTCTTATTTGGCTTATTTCGAAGATGAAAATGCAACTTCCCGAGCTCTGAAGACTTACTTAACCTGTGAGAAAAAGTGGGAAGTTCAAGAAGTCGGTGCATTTTCAAGTAAAAATAAGTATTCCTTTGTCCAAGTAAAAGAGGGTGGGACCTATTTCTTCGGAGCCTATGAGTTTCTAGGCTTTACCCAGCCGATGGATGCCTACTATGAACATCTAAAACAGCAAGGTTTTCGAATCTTAACACTCGCTCATAGCAGGGACCAGATTACGAGTCCAGCTAATGTGGAACTACTAGGCCACGTCGTTTTGTCAGATGAGATTAAGGACAATACCAAGGAAACCTTTGACTATTTCGAATCTCAAGGTGTTGAAGTGAAGATTATCAGTGGTGATAATCATGTGGCTGTATATGGGGTGGCTCGTAAGGCAGGTTTTAAGGAAGAAGCGCGGGCTATTGATATGACCAAGGTGAGCGATGATGACTTTGAAAGAGTGGTCTTGGAACACGAAATATTTGGACGTGTGACACCTGAACAGAAGCAAAAGATGGTATCTATTTTGCAAAATGCTGGTAAAACAGTTGCCATGAGTGGTGATGGAGTCAATGATGTTCTGGCTCTCAAGAAAGCAGATATTAGTTTTGCCATGAAGGGGGCTACGAGTGCAGCCAAAAGTGTATCCAATATTGTTTTTCTCACAGATGACTTTGCAGTATTTTATGATATCTTGATGGAAGGACGCCGGGTCATTAACAACATCCAAAAGGTAGCCTCTCTTTTTCTAACAAAGACCTTCTTCTCCATCGTTTTTGCCATTTTGAGTGTGGTATTTGGTTTGGAATTTGCCTTTATCCCCATTCAGTTTACAATCATTTCAGCCATTACGATTGGGATTCCATCCTTCTTCCTGACTTTTGAGTCCAATAAAGAAAAGGTTAGCACTCACTTTATGAGAGATATCCTAACCAACGCGGCGATTGGTGGTGGCGTTCTGGTTGCTAGTGTTCTTTTGACCAATTTCTTTATCACTGTCCCAGGTCAGGTCAAATTTATTTGCTTCCTCCTTGCCCTGATCAATGGTCTGTGTCTAGTTGCCAAGGTCAGCTTGCCTTTTAATCGATACAAGATGCTTTTGCTCACGTTTTTGAGCCTTGCAGCCCTTGTTGGTGTACTTGCCAATACTTTTATCCTACAGGGAGCTTTTGTGCCTTTAGAAGCCAAACAGCTACTCTATGTTGCCATACTAGCAGTGGTGATTGGGTGCTTTCATTATCTTACTAGGAGAAAAAGTTGATACATAAAAAGAATCAGGTTTAATCCTGATTCTTTTTTGTTTATATATTCTCACCGAGATTACATGATACCGAAGAAACGAGCTGCGATACCAACTGCAAAGAGGGCAAGGATGATTGTGATTGGAGATACTTTTTTCTTAAGCAACCACATGCAAAGGAAAGTAAGGAGAAGTCCCATCAATCCTGGAATCAATGAGTCCAACTGACCTTGAAGCGTTTGTGGTTGAACTCTATCTAGGCTCATACCACTAAGCGCTTGACCAAGAATGCCCTTCAACTCAGCTCCTGTAACAGGACCTTCTGGGAAGTTGATGTAGGCACCTTCTGACAATTGTTTGCCTGGAAGGTTGATAGTGAAGTTGATGGATACCCAACGTTGTACAAGAACGGCAAGGATGAACATACCAAGGATAGAAGCACCTTTAGTGATGTCTTTCAAGATACCACCAGACATGTCTTTAGTGATCTCAGATCCAGCTTTGTAACCGAACTCTTGTGTATACCATAGGAAGGCCATACGGATAGCATTCCATCCAAAGAAGAAGAGAAGGGGACCAACAATGTTACCAGATGCAGCAAGTGATGCACCAAGGGCTCCAAGGATAGGACGAACTGTAAACCAGAATACTGGGTCACCGATACCAGCAAGAGGTCCCATCATACCGATTTTAACCCCTTGGATAGCCGCGTCATCGATTTCTACACCGTTAGCGCGCTCTTCTTCAAGTGCAAGAGTAACCCCCATGATAGGAGCAGCTACGTATGGGTGAGTGTTGAAGAACTCAAGGTGACGCTCAAGAGCAGCCGCTTGGTCTTCTTTTTTAGTGTATAATTTTTTGATAGCTGGGATTAATGAGTAAGCCCAACCCAAGTTTTGCATACGTTCGTAGTTCCAAGAACCTTGAAGGAATTGTGAACGCCACCAAACTTTTTGACGATCTGATTTTGATAATTGAATTTTTTCAGCCATGATTGTTCCCCTTTCTAGTAGTCTTCTAGGATATCACCGATTGGGTCGTTAGAAGTCGCAGCTCCGCCGCCACCGTTTCCACCTTGTTTTGTAAGGTTAAGGTAGATGAAGGCAAGGGCAACACCGATGACACCAAGGGCAATCAAAGTCAATTGAGAGATAGCTGCAAGAGCAAAACCGATAGCGAAGAATGGCCATACTTCACGAGTTGCCATCATGTTGATAACCATAGCGTAACCAACGGCAACGACCATAGCACCACCGACAGCCATACCACCGTTCAACCAGTCTGGCATCAAACCAAGAGCGTCTTGAACAGCAGAAGCTGGGATAGCGATAAGGAAGGCAGCAGGGATTGCAATACGAAGACCTTGAAGAAGAAGTGCAACAAAGTGAGCACGCTCAACAGCTGCAATGTTTCCGTCTTTAGCAGCAGCATCAGCTGAGTGAACTAAGGCAACTGAGATTGTACGAACAATCATTGTCAAGAAAAGTCCAGCTACAGCAAGAGGGATAGCTGTTGCCGTTGCAACGGCGATACCATCAGTAGTAAAGTTACCACCTTTGATCAAGATGATTGCTGCAGCAACAGATGCAAGAGCAGCGTCAGGAGCTACGGCAGCTCCGATGTTTGCCCAACCAAGGGCGATCATTTGAAGAGATCCACCAAGCATAACACCTGCTTCGAGGTTACCAGTTGCAAGTCCGATAAGGGTACATGCGACGATTGGTTGATGGAATTGGAATTGGTCGAGGATACCTTCAAGACCTGCAAGGAAGGCAACAACTACAACCAAGATAGCAGAAATGATTGAAATATCTGACATGGTTTTATTCCTTTTCTATTTAGTTTTAATAAAGTATTTAATCCTGTTTTCAAAAATGATAGAAACAGATTAACATTATTGAACGTTTGCTTTCTTAATCAAGTCAAACAAATCTTTTTTCGTGTCGTTTGGTACTTTACGTACATCAAATTCAACACCGAGGTCACGCATTTTTTCAAAGGTTGCAACGTCTTCTTTGTCCATAGACAAAACGTTGTTAATCATTGTCTTACCTGTTGAGTGAGCCATAGAACCAACGTTAAGGGTCTTGATTGGCACGCCACCTTCGATAGCACGAAGTGCATCTTGTGGAGTTTCAAACAAGATAAGGGCATGAGTTTCTCCGAAACGTGGGTCTTTTGCAACGTCGATCAATTTCTGGATTGGGACAACGTTGGCTTTTACTCCATTAGGAGCTGCTTGTTTGATCAATTCTTTACGCAACTCGTCGTTTGCAACGTTGTCTGAAGCAACGATGATACGATCTGCTTTTGAATCTGGAGTCCAAGCAGTGGCAACCTGACCGTGAAGGAGACGAGTGTCTAGACGAGCAAGGTTGATTTTCAGTTTACCGTCACCGATAACTGTTCCTTCTGGAATAGCAGCTTGTGAAACTGGAGCAGCTGCAGCAGTTGCAACTTCCTCAACTGGGTTAAGCTCTTCTGGAAGAGCCTTGATGCCATCTTTGGCTTCTTTAATGATATTCGCAGCGACTTTATCCACACCTGCATTCGCGTCCATAAGGCGCTCTGTGTAGGCTTGGATCAACATCGGCAAGTTCAGTCCTGTGATGATGGCAAACTTACGTTCTGGATTTTCTCCCATTACGCGGCTAGCTTGGTTGAATGGAGATCCACTCCAAAGGTCAGCCAATACTAGAACCTCATCTTCTGCGTCAAATGCAGCCACAGCGTTGTTGAATTTAGCGTAAAGGTCATCTGGACCTTCATTTGGCATAAAGGTTACAACTTGAACCTTTTCTTGTTCACCAAAGATCATAGATCCTGACTGATGAATACCCGCAGCAAATTCGCCGTGGCTCGCAATAATGATTCCGATACTCATTATTGTCATTCCTCCTTATAAAATGTTTGACTTATAGGTTTCCTAAAAAACCTCAGACGTACCTAGTATAAATCGTTTTCATATAAAAATCAACTACTTTTTCGAAAATTGTAAAAGTTTTCAATGAAAATAGGCTTACAAAATGTTAATATATAAATAAATTCAAAAAATATATGAAAATAGCAATAGAAAATTTAATATAAAAATACTGAAAATGAGTGACCTTTATGAAAATAGAATGAAAATAAAAAGGAAAGATTGCAGGATAGCAATCTTCCTTTTTATAGGAATAAATTTTGTAAAGCGTGGGCTACCCCGTCTTCTTCATTGGTTAGAGGAAGTTGTTCGTCTGCATATGGAATGAGAGAAGGATTGGCGTTTTTCATAGCATATCCCTTGCCTGCAAATGCCAACATTTCCGTATCATTATGTTCATCACCAAAGGCGATTAAGTCTTTTTTATCACGATTCATAACATTGAGCAAGTACTCTAGAGCAAAGGCTTTGTTTACACCCTTGGGAGTACACTCGAGGATGTTGAGGGGACCGCCCCAGGTGTTGATAGCTAGTTGGTGCTGATAAAAACGATTCATCTCGTCCGCTAGAGCGTATTTGTCCTCAACCCTTGTTTGCAAGAGAATGCAGTTAGGATTCTTGGTTACTCGTTCGGGTTTGAATTGATTTTCTGGTTGGAAGTTCTCTACGCCAAATAGTTTAGGGTCCGCAATTTCTTCATTCGGAGCTGTAATGTAAAATTTCTTACGGTATTCTCCTGCAATAAAGTCGGCCTGGATATCCTCTTTACGTTTGACCATATCTAGGAGATATTTTTTGTCCAAGGTTAAGCATCTTTCGTGCTCCCAAGCCTGTCCTGGTAGATGGGTAAGGGAACCATTAAAGTTAATCATAGGAGTATGTAGCTCTAGTTCGCGGTAGAAGTCTTTTGCCATGCGATACGGACGCCCTGTCGTGATGATAACATGGTGCCCTTTTTCTGAAATTTTTTTGATTGTCTCTTTGGTAAAATCGGAGAGCTTGCTTTCGCTATTGAGCAAGGTTCCGTCCAAATCGACTGCAATAATTTTTTTAGTCATATAAACCTTCCTAGTCGTTTCCAGATAAGATGTCTACTATTATATCAAAAAGAAAGAAGAAAAACAGACTCAAAACAAAAAATAAAAATTTCATTTTGTTAAATAATTCAAACAAACATATTGAAAAGGTGAATGATAAATGATATAATACTCATATTGTTCGTAAAAAACAAAAGGAGATTTATGATGGACAAACTATTTAAACTAAAAGAGAACGGAACAGACGTTCGTACGGAGGTTCTCGCTGGTTTAACAACTTTCTTTGCAATGAGTTACATTCTCTTTGTAAACCCACAAATGCTTGCGCAGACAGGGATGCCTGCTCAAGGTGTCTTCCTAGCAACGATTATTGGTGCGGTAGCTGGTACTCTGATGATGGCCTTCTATGCGAACCTGCCATACGCTCAAGCACCAGGTATGGGACTCAATGCCTTCTTTACCTTTACAGTCGTATTTGGACTTGGTTATTCATGGCAAGAGGCCTTGGCTATGGTCTTTATCTGTGGGATTATTTCACTAATCATTACCTTAACAAATGTTCGGAAAATGATCATTGAGTCAATTCCAAACGCTCTTCGTTCTGCGATTTCAGCAGGTATCGGTGTCTTTCTTGCTTATGTAGGGATTAAGAATGCTGGCCTTTTGAAATTCTCTATCGATCCAGGAAATTATACAGTTGCCGGTGAAGGTGCTGATAAGGCGCAAGCAGCCATTACAGCAAATTCTTCAGCAGTTCCAGGCTTGGTTAGCTTTAATAATCCGGCTGTTTTAGTGGCTATTGCAGGTTTGGCGATTACGATTTTCTTTGTTATTAAGGGTATCAAGGGAGGAATCATCCTTTCTATTCTAACAACGACAGTTCTTGCTATCGCTGTTGGTTTGGTTGATGTATCAAGCATTGATTTTTCTAATAACCATGTAGGTGCAGCCTTTGAAGATTTGAAGACAATCTTTGGTGCAGCACTTGGCTCACAAGGATTGGGTGCTTTAATCTCAGACACTGCTCGTCTACCGGAAACACTTATGGCTATTCTGGCCTTCTCGTTGACAGATATTTTTGACACAATTGGTACTTTGATCGGTACAGGTGAAAAAGTCGGTATCGTAGCAACAAATGGTGAAAATCACCAATCAGATAAGTTAGATAAGGCTCTTTACTCTGACTTGATTGGTACTTCAATTGGTGCCATCGCAGGTACTTCAAACGTAACGACTTATGTCGAGTCTGCTGCTGGTATTGGTGCAGGTGGACGTACTGGATTAACTGCCTTAGTGGTTGCGATTTGTTTTGCAATTTCAAGTTTCTTTAGTCCACTTTTGGCAATTGTTCCATCAGCTGCGACGGCTCCAATTTTGATTATCGTTGGGATTATGATGCTTGGTAGTTTGAAAAACATCCATTGGGATGATATGGCTGAAGCTGTCCCTGCCTTCTTTACATCTATCTTCATGGGATTCAGCTACTCTATCACACAAGGGATTGCAGTTGGTTTCTTGACTTATACGTTAACAAAAGTTGTCAAAGGTCAAGCAAAGGACGTGCACGCGATGATTTGGATTTTGGATGCCTTGTTTATCCTTAACTATATCAGTATGGCGCTATAAATGATATAATAGAAAAAGGGGAGTCTCCCCTTTTTAATTATAAGGAGGTACATCATGAAAGATAAGACGATTTGGCAAGAGGTTTTAAACAGAGGGAAATGGGTGATCATCCTTTTGGTAGCTTTTGTTCTATCTCAATTTCCCATAGGACTTGCTTTGTTTTTAGCAAACAAACAGTTTCCGATTTTACAGTCAGGGCTCTTAGTAGGTGCTCTATCCATAGTCGTTTTGATTGTATTCATTATTGGTGCACGAAAAACACAACTTGCTACTTTTAATCTATCCTTTTTTAAGGCAAAAGACTTGGCTCGCTTGGTACTGAGTTATCTGGTGATTTTTGCGACAAATCTCTTGGGTTCACTCCTGCTTCGACTAACAAATGAGGCAACAACCAATAACCAATCAATACTGAATGGTTTGGTTCAGAATAGTTCCTTGATTTCAACTTTCTTCCTACTAGTCTTGATTGCGCCGATTTGTGAAGAAATTTTGTGTCGTGGAATTATTCCAAAAAAGATCTTCCGTGGAAAAGAAAAACTTGGCTTTGTTGTTGGTGCAATCGTCTTTGCCTTACTCCATATGCCAACCAATTTACCTTCTGTGATTATTTATGGAGGAATGTCAACGGTTTTGACTTGGACAGCCTATAAGACTGAGCGCTTGGAGATGTCCATTTTGCTTCATATGATTCTCAATGGTATTGCATTTTGTTTGTTGGCCTTATTGGTATTGATTAGTAGAAATCTAGGTCTATCATTCTAAACCATTGACCTACTTGGAAAAGATGAATACTAGCGTGTCCATCTTTTTCTTTTTATGGTAAAATAGAGAGATAATATGGTAAAGAACCTTAAGGAAGTGACCGTTATGTCCAATAAAGTCAACTACGTAAAAACAGCCATTTGCGGCATTATCAATGTAACCCCAGATTCCTTTTCGGATGGTGGGCAGTTTTTTGCTCTTGAGCAGGCGCTCCAGCAAGCCCGTAAATTGATAGCAGAAGGAGCGTGCATGCTCGATATCGGTGGAGAATCGACTCGGCCGGGCAGTAGCTATGTTGAGATAGAAGAGGAAATCCAGCGTGTTGTTCCAGTGATTAAAGCTATCCGTGAGGAAAGTGATGTCCTCATTTCTATCGATACATGGAAAAGTCAGGTGGCAGAGGCTGCTTTGGCTGCTGGTGCCAATCTGGTAAATGACATCACGGGTCTTATGGGTGATGAAAAAATGGCGGATGTGGTTGCTAAGGATGGAGCAAAAGTGGTTATCATGTTTAATCCAGTTATGGCTCGACCTCAGCACCCTAGTTCACTCATATTTCCTCATTTTGGTTTTGGGCAAGCTTTTACAGAAGAAGAGTTAGCTGACTTTGAAAAAGTGCCAATCGAAGACTTGATGGAGGCTTTCTTTGAACGTGCTCTAGCGAGAGCGGAGGAAGCTGGAATTGCAAGAGAAAACATTTTGCTGGATCCAGGGATTGGCTTTGGTCTCACCAAGAAGGAAAATCTACTCCTTCTACGGGACCTTGATAAATTACACCAGCAAGGATATCCGATCTTTCTTGGAGTTTCGCGTAAGCGGTTTGTCATTAATATCCTGGAGGAAAATGGCTTTGAAGTCAATCCTGAAACGGAAGTCGGTTTCCGCAATCGGGACACAGCTTCGGCTCATGTAACCAGTATCGCTGCGAGACAGGGTGTGGAAGTGGTGCGCGTGCACGATGTAGCCAGTCACAGGATGGCGGTTGAAATTGCGTCAGCTATTCGATTGGCAGATGATGCAGAAAATCTAGATTTAAAACAATATAAATAAGATGAACGAAATTCAAAACAATCAATGGATTGCCCACTACCGGACGGACCAACCGCATTTTGGCTTGGAACGCATGGTAGAACTCCTAGCTCTGCGAGGCAATCCCCATCTCAAACTCAAGGTCATCCATATCGGAGGGACCAACGGCAAGGGGTCTACCATTGCTTTTTTGAAAAAGATGCTGGAAAAGCTAGGACTGAGAGTTGGGGTGTTCAGCTCGCCCTATCTCATTCATTATACGGATCAGATTAGCATTAATGGGGAATCCATTCCCGAGGCTAGGCTAGAAGCCCTCATGGCAGACTATCAGTCTTTGCTTGAGGGAGAATCTGCTGACAATTTGCAGGGAACAACTGAGTTTGAGATTATCACAGCTTTAGCTTATGATTACTTTGCCTCAGAGCTAGTAGATGTGGCTATCATGGAAGTCGGCATGGGTGGCCTTCTGGATAGTACCAATGTTTGCCAGCCCATTTTAACAGGCATCACAACCATTGGACTGGATCATGTAGCCCTACTTGGTGATACCTTGGAAGCCATAGCAGAGCAGAAAGCTGGTATTATCAAACAAGGTATTCCTTTGGTGACAGGTCGCATTGCTCCAGAAGCCTTGGCTGTTATCGACCATATGGCAGAAGTTAAACATGCACCGAGACTTGTCTATGGGAGTGATTATCAAGTCAGTCATCAAGAAAGTGTGGTGACAGGCGAAATCTTTGACTATACTAGTTCTGTCAGACAAGGTTGCTTTCAAACAGGTCTGATTGGTTTACATCAGATCGAGAATGCGGGGATGGCGCTTGCCCTCCTAGACACTTATTGCCAGGAGACTGGGCGAGAATTTGCAAGTAATGCCTTGGTTGCTCAAGCTCTTGAGGAAACCAGTTGGCCGGGGCGTTTGGAGGTCGTGTCTAGAGACCCATTGTTGCTTTTGGATGGAGCCCACAATCCCCATGCTATCAAGGCTTTATTGGCAACCTTGCAAGAACGCTTTGCGGATTATCATAAGGAAATCCTCTTTACGTGTATTAAAACCAAGGCCTTGAATGATATGCTGGATTTACTAGAGACGATGCCAGATAGTCAATTGACTTTAACCCATTTTGACGATAGTCGGGCGACGGATGAAAGCGTGCTGAAAGAGACAGCCAAGTCTAGAAATCTTAATTACCAAAGTTGGCAGGATGTTCTAGAGCAGAAATTGACAGATGAAAATGAAGAGAAAAAAACAGTTAGGATTGTCACGGGTTCCTTGTATTTCTTGAGCCAAGTGAGAGCCTACCTAATGGAGAGGAATAACTAGAGAATGGATACACAAAAAATTGAAGCAGCTGTAAAAATGATTATCGAGGCTGTAGGAGAGGACGCTAATCGTGAGGGCTTGCAGGAAACGCCTGCTCGTGTAGCTCGTATGTACCAAGAAATTTTTTCAGGTCTTGGCCAAACTGCGGAGGAACATTTGTCAAAATCCTTTGAGATTATCGACGATAATATGGTGGTGGAGAAGGATATCTTTTTCCACACCATGTGTGAACACCACTTCTTGCCCTTCTATGGGAGAGCGCACATTGCCTATATTCCAGATGGACGTGTGGCAGGTTTGTCCAAGCTAGCCCGTACAGTTGAAGTTTATTCTAAAAAACCACAGATTCAAGAACGGTTGAATATTGAAGTAGCTGATGCCTTGATGGACTATCTAGGGGCTAAGGGAGCCTTTGTTGTCATTGAGGCCGAGCATATGTGTATGAGTATGCGTGGTGTCAGAAAACCAGGCACTGCAACTTTGACGACCGTAGCCCGTGGCCTATTTGAAACAGATAAGGATCTCCGAGATCAGGCTTATCGTCTTATGGGACTATAAAAGAATCCGCTGCGTGCGGATTTTTCTAGAAAGGACTAGTTATGGATCAACTGCAGATTAAAGATTTGGAAATTTTTGCCTATCATGGTCTTTTTCCTAGTGAGAAGGAATTGGGACAAAAGTTTGTTATTTCCGCAAGCTTATCCTATGATATGACCAAGGCGGCGACTGAGTTAGATTTGGCTTCTTCTGTCCACTATGGAGAACTTTGCCAACAGTGGACGACTTGGTTTCAGGAAAGCGCTGAGGATTTGATTGAAACGGTAGCCTACAAACTAGTAGAGCGTACCTTTGAGGCTTATCCTCTTGTTCAAGAAATTAAGCTGGAACTCAAAAAACCTTGGGCTCCAGTCCACTTACCACTTGATACCTGCTCAGTAACCATCCACCGTCGCAAGCAACGGGCCTTTATCGGCCTAGGAAGCAATATGGGCGATAAGCAAGCAAACTTGGAACAAGCTATTGACAAACTGCGAGCTCGCGGCATCCATATTCTCAAAGAATCCAGTGTTTTGACGACGGAACCTTGGGGCGGTGTGGAGCAAGATAGTTTTGCTAATCAGGTGATTGAAGTAGAAACCTGGCTACCAGCACCAGTCTTGTTAGAGACCCTATTAAGCATTGAGTCAGAGATGGGACGGGTTCGAGAAGTGCATTGGGGCCCTCGTTTGATTGATTTGGACTTGCTCTTTGTGGAGGACCAGGTCATTTATACAGACGACCTCATCTTACCTCACCCTTATGTAGCAGAACGTCTCTTTGTCCTTGAGTCTCTGCAAGAAATAGCTCCCCATTTTATCCATCCAATCTTAAAACAACCAATTCGATACTTAGTTGACCAGTTGGAGCAAGGAAATGCCTAAACTTTCCGATACCTATAGCAAGTGGAAGAGCATTGGGGAGGGACTGCTTGCTATTGTTTTAGGGCTTCTCCTGATTTGTTTTGGACAAGTTATTCCGCGGGTGGGGTACCAGTTGCTGATGGGTTACTTTTCCTTGTCAGCAGTTTGGCACTTGTTGACTCGCTGGTTTCAGGATAAAAAACGTCGGGAAAATATCTTTGTAACCTTGGGAAAGCTGGCGGTTGCGGCTCTCGTGTTTGACTCTATCATCTTGCAAGACCTTGCCCTCTATCTCCTGGTTTTTATCATTGCGAGCTACCAGCTGTTTACGGGCATCATTAGTCTTGTGACCTGGTCTCTCTATCGAAAAAATGCCATTCATCCTCGGCTCCATCATCTCTTCGATGCTGTATGGATGATAGGATTCGGTCTTTATAGCATCTCTCCTTTTCACGATGCAGCGAATTTTGAATTGCTCTTGCTTGGGTTTTACTTGCTCATGCTAGGGGCTAGTAGCCTTCGGGACGGTTTCTTTTTTGAAAAGATAGAAAACAATCCCAAGCTGAAGCGGCATATGCGAATGACCCTGCCTATCTTTGTGACGGCTCTGATTCCTATCAGCACCTTGCGAAAACTAAATGAGTGGCTGGCAAATCATGAAAGCCAAGAAGGGGAAGTTCATTCGGAAAGAAAAAACGACCAGACGGTTGATCTGGAAATTTTTATCCATACCTCAGAAACCTCTTTCTTCCTCGCCATGGGACATGTGGATATTTGTTATCAAGGGCAGGTTATTTCCTATGGTTCGTATGATCCTCACTCGGAGCGTTTATTCGGCATGGTTGGAGACGGTGTTTTGTTTAAGGCCAATCGGGAAAAATACATCGAGCTCTGTAAGAGAGAAAGTCAGAAGACCTTGTTTGCTTATGGTCTGAGTTTGACGGACCAACAGAAAACAGCTATCCAAGCTCGCCTAGCGGAGATAGAAGACCTGTTAATTCCTTGGGAACCAAGTTCGCAGTTGATGAAAAGAAGAGAGGGAGAGGTCAAGCATACCTACTCCTACCAACTAAAAGAGGAAGCAGATGCGACCCTCTATAAATTCAGCTCATCCGAGTTTAAGACCTACTTCGTTCTCAGTACCAATTGTGTCTTGCTGGCAGACTCTATCATAGGAAAAGCTGGGACTGATATATTGAGTCCCCAAGGTTTCATTGTACCAGGGACTTATCAGGATTATCTTGACTTAGAGTATACAAAACCCAACGGTCTAGTTGTCAGTCGATCCATTTATTAGAAAAAGAAAACTCTAGTTCCTCAGCAATTTACGCCGAGAAGCTAGAGTTTTTAAAATAGGTCATTTTCTTCTGGAAGGAGGATGGTTTCTCTACCGTCCATGTCTACAACAAGGACCCTAGGAGGGTAAAGCGGATCAAAAGGATGATTGAAATCAAAATCAATGCTAGTCGGAAGGTTCTGACTAGAGAAATGGAAGGTAATTGTCCCCTCGTTGTTGAGAAGCTGAAATTCAAGTTCTTCTTCTAATTCAAAGACGTTTTTCAAAAAATGATCGATAATGAACCATAAAGAGTCAATAACATCATCAGGTAAGCTGGTCACAACACCAAAACTGGCCGAACGTCTCTGGGTATTTGTAAAAGCCATGTTTCCTTCCTCCTTTTATTTTTCTTATCATACAGTAAAAAAGCTGAAAAATCAAGGAAACCTACTCGCTTTTTCAAAATGAGAATGAAGAATGAAATTTTTTCAAAGTTTCTCCTAAAAATACTTGAAAGTGTTTACAATAAGTGATAAAATGGAGTAAGTAGATGTGTGAAAGCGAAATTTTCATTATAGAAAGGAAACGGAATGAACACAGATGATACAGTAACGATTTATGACGTCGCCCGTGAAGCAGGAGTTTCGATGGCAACAGTTAGCCGTGTCGTTAATGGCAACAAGAATGTTAAAGAGAACACTCGAAAAAAAGTCCTAGAAGTGATTGATCGCTTGGACTATCGACCAAATGCGGTAGCCCGTGGTTTAGCTAGCAAGAAAACAACGACAGTCGGAGTTGTGATTCCGAACATTACCAATGGTTATTTCTCAACACTTGCTAAGGGGATTGACGACATTGCTGAAATGTACAAGTATAACATTGTCCTAGCAAATAGTGATGAGGATGATGAAAAGGAAGTTTCAGTGGTCAACACTCTCTTTTCAAAACAAGTCGATGGGATTATCTTTATGGGCTATCACTTGACTGAAAAGATTCGTTCAGAGTTTTCTCGTTCACGGACACCGGTTGTTCTTGCTGGTACTGTGGATGTAGAACACCAACTTCCAAGTGTCAATATCGACTACAAACAAGCAACGATTGATGCTGTAAGCTACCTTCTCAAAGAAAACGAAAAGATTGCTTTTGTGAGTGGACCACTTGTTGATGATATCAATGGCAAGGTTCGTTTGATCGGTTACAAGGAAGCCTTGAAAAAAGCTGGACATTCTTATAGCGAGGGCTTGGTCTTCGAATCAAAATACAGCTATGACGATGGCTATGCCTTGGCAGAACGCTTGATTTCATCACAAGCTACAGCCGCAGTTGTAACAGGTGATGAATTGGCTGCGGGTGTGTTGAATGGTTTGGCTGACCACGGTGTGTCTGTGCCAGAAGAGTTTGAAATCATTACGACAGATGACTCTCAGATTGCACGATTCACTCGTCCAAACTTGACAACTATTGCCCAACCTCTTTATGACTTAGGTGCTATCAGCATGCGTATGTTGACGAAGATTATGCATAAGGAAGAGTTGGAAGAACGTGAA
Organism: Streptococcus oralis; assembly: GCF_015561235.1. Taxonomy (GTDB): domain Bacteria; phylum Bacillota; class Bacilli; order Lactobacillales; family Streptococcaceae; genus Streptococcus; species Streptococcus oralis_BK. Next base: position 23,858 of record NZ_JADMTC010000003.1, read on the forward strand.
GTTCTCTTGCCTCATGGTTTGACAGAACGTCGCTCTACACGAAAACGTAAATAGAAAAAATCAGGGAATCGTGAGATTTCCTGATTTTGTGTTCTAGAGAAGAGGATTAGCCTTCCATATAGTCTTTCAAAGCTTGTCCTTTTAGTCCAGCATTAAGGGCAATTAATAATTTGAGGCGCGCTTTTTGAGCGTTGAGTTCTTTGACAAAGAAAACACCAGCTCGTTGCAACTGCACTCCTCCACCTTGGTAGGCGTAGACAGGTTCAGCAATACCATTAAAACATCGTGAGACCAAGGCGACTGGAATTCCTTTTTGGAGGAGATTTTCCAACTTTTGAGCTGTTTCTTTGGGAACATTGCCTGCTCCAAAGGCCTGAATGACTAGGCCATCCAGTTGTTCCAAGTCTAACATATCGATCAGCTCGTCTGTCATACCTGCATAGGCTGAGATGATGGGAACCAGACCTTGAATATGCTCGAGATCAAAACGGACACGAGGTTCGGCCGTTTTGAAGTAGAGGATTTCTTGCTTCATGATGAGGCCAAGTGGTCCATGTGTTGGGGTTTGAAAGGTGCTGACGTTGGTCGTATGAGTTTTGGTAACATACTTGGCTGCGTGGATCTCATCGTTCATGACGACCAAAACGCCCTTGTCGGCTGCTTTATCATCGCTGGCAACTCGCAAAGCGCTCAGATAGTTGTAAACACCATCGCTACCAAGTTCGTTTGAACTACGCATGGCCCCTGTTAGAACGATGGGGATGGGAGGAATTTTCATGGTATCAAGGAAGTATGCTGTTTCTTCTAAGGTATCTGTACCATGTGTGATGACAACTCCATCGTAGTTATCAGCTTCCTCTTTAATCTTATGATAGAGTGCAAGCATATGCTTGGGTTTGATATGAGGGCTTGGCAGATTAAAAAAGTCTAGGGCATGAACCTCAATCCCTTCAAGTGGATTGGAAACATGGTTCATGGGATTGTCCTGACTAGTTACAACGGCACCAGTGGCGTCTGCTTGCATGGAAATAGTCCCACCTGTATGTAAAACAAGGATTTTCTTAGGCATGATTTAGTCACTCTTTCTGAAATGTGGTATAATCATTGTAACACAAAAGGGGAGAATGGAATAGGATGGAAGTCAAAGCTGTTTTTTTTGATATCGATGGAACGCTAGTCAACGATCGTAAGAGTGTTTTGAAATCCACTAAGGACGCGATTAAGATTGTCAAAGAGCAAGGGGTACTTGTTGGAGTAGCGACAGGACGAGGGCCGTTTTTTGTCAAGGAATTGATGGAAGACTTGGACTTGGATTTTGCGGTTACCTACAATGGCCAATACATTTTTAATAAAGAAAAGGTACTCTTTGCAAGTCCGATTGCTAAGTCAAGCCTGCGTCAACTGATTGCTTATGCTAAAAAGGAGCGTAAAGAAATCGCTCTTGGAACCGAGCATGCCGTTGTTGGTTCGAAAATTATGTCATTTGGTCTCGGATCCTTTTCTCAACTGGTTAGTCGTTTTATTCCGACTGTTCTGACAAGAACCGTTAGCCGTTCCTTTAATCGAATGGTCAGCAAGGCAGTTCCTCAAAAGGAAGACGACCTGCTTAACTTGATTAATCAACCCATTTATCAAGTTTTGATGCTGATGACGCCAGAAGAATCTGAGAAGGCAGCAAGTGATTTTGAAGATTTGAAATTAACTCGAAGCAATCCTTTTGCAGCAGATATCATTAACCAAGGAAATTCCAAACTAGAAGGCATTCGCCGAGTCGGGAAAGAATATGGCTTTGATCTCAACCAAGTCATGGCCTTTGGTGATTCAGACAACGATCTGGAAATGTTAGCGGGTGTTGGTATGTCGGTTGCTATGGGAAATGGCAGTAGCAGTGTCAAAGAAGTTGCCAAGCATATTACGGCAAGTAATCAACAAGATGGTATCCACAAGGCGCTCGAGCACTTTGGTGTTTTGGCTTCAGAAAAAGTGTTTGTCAGTCGAGACTACCACTTTAATAAGGTCAAAACCTTCCACCACATGATGGATGAACGAACTCAAGAAGAGCCACAGGCATGGGATGCTGAAGGTGCAACCCACCGCGCAGACTTTAAAATTGAAGAATTAGTGGAGTTTGTTCGTGCAGCAAGTTCTTCGGAGGAAGAATTTCAAAACTCCCTTGCAAGCATGCATGAGGCACTTGATAATGCGGCAGAGAAAGTGGCGAAAAAGACACCTGCTAAGCAAAATCTGGTCGGTCAAGTGGATGCTTTGATTGACACACTGTATTTCACATACGGTAGTTTTGTTTTGATGGGAGTGGATCCAGAACGTATTTTTGATATTGTCCATGAAGCGAATATGGGGAAGGTCTTCCCTGATGGAAAAGCTCATTTTGATCCAGTTACACACAAGATTTTAAAACCAGATGACTGGGAAGAAAAATATGCTCCAGAACCTGCTATTAAACAGGAGCTACAACGTCAGCTTAAGGCTTATGAGCGACATAAGGAAAGAAATAGAAATAAGTCATGAAGCCTTTCTTGGGATAAAAACCAAGAAAGGTTTTTATTGAATCCACATTAATAGAAAACGAACTTTTGTGAATATATCACTAATTATTATTAGCTTTTTTATACAATAAAACGAAATGAAAACGTTTTGAATATTTTCGGAAAGAGAATAAGCAATTATTTCATTTACAAAAAAAGACTAAAAATTATATATTTTAGTATGATATATAATTTTTTGTAGATTTTTATCAAAAAAGGTGAGTCAAATTATTTGATATTTGAAACTTAGTGTGTTAGAATCAATTTAGAGGGCGAATAAATATAAACAGATTTAGACTACTTTAAAACTCTTTGGTAACTTTTATTGTAAGGAGACAAGAAGTTAACATATCTATTTTAGGCCTATAGGTAAGTTGCATTTAAAAAGTTGGTTATTGTTTTGAAGTTGGATTGAGATTCTGTTATATAATTTGTGCACAATTGCTCTCCAGATTTTATGTTTTCTTTATTTTTCAATTTAAAGACTTAAGAGGTTTAAAATGAATAAAAAATACACCTATTTAGCAGGTTCAATTTTAGCAGTGGCAACAATGCTTCCAGCCTTTACGCCAAGTGAAGCTCACGCTGCTTCTAACGGATATAGTAACAATAGATACTATACATCATCTAGTCGTCGTTCATCTTCTCGTAATACTAATCGTAGTACTAGCAATCGCAATCGTAGATATTACTATACTTTAAGTAATTATGGGTATAACAACTACTCTCCAAGCTATAATTATGGGTATAACAACTACTCTCCAAGCTATAATTATGGGTATGAAAGCTATTATCCTTCATACAACAATTGGGGGTTCAATAACTATAACAACTGGACTACAGGATATTACCCAAGATATACCTATTGGCATAATTGGGATAACTATTGGAATAATTACTTTAACTTAACTAAAGATGAGAATTACCTTTATTGGAATGGAAATCATTATTACCGTATGAACGATGGTAGCTACCGCATTTACCGTGATGGTGAATGGAAGCCATTGACAAACACTAACAATTCTTCTACAAATAACTTGGAGAATGATCCACATTACCGTTACGAAAATGGTTATCATTACTATGTCTTGGATAATGGAGATTATTACTATTACCAAAATGGTAAATGGGTTCTAGTAAAAGCTTCTGTTGAAACAACACCAGCTGAACCAGCGCAACCAAGTCAACCAGAAGTTCCAACTCCGACTCCAGCAGAACCAGAGACTCCAACACCTGCGCCTGGAGATAAGCCTGATGAGCCTACTACACCTGCTGAACCAAAACCGGAACAACCAACAACTCCAAGTCTTGATTTGCCAGAAAATCCTCCAATTGGTGGTGCAGAAGGTGAGTTTGATCCATTTGCTCCGAAGCCAGAGCAACCAGCAGAACCAAAACCAGAAACTCCAACAACACCTGCTGTGCCAGAAACTCCTGGTTTGACAACAACGGATAAACCAAGTGAAGATCAAATTCCTCCGTATGTCGAAAAACCGGCTGAAGGTTTGGAACACTTGGCTTGGGCACCAAATGGACAAACGCCAAAATTGGTTTACCCACCAGGAAAACCAGGTGATAAAGCCCTTAAAAATGATAAAAACTACTACTTCGATGGTAGCACTCATTACTACTATGTACCATCTAACTCAGAACGTACAGGATATTCAGCGTACTGGAAGTGGATTGGACAAAAATGGAAACTCCAAGGTATGACTGATCCAAACGATCCAGCTCTTGATCCAAAACTTCACGAAAATACTGCTGATGATGAGTACATGTACAGCGATCAAAAATCTAGCGTAAAACTTTACTCAACAAACTTGGTAACTACTGCCAAAGCTGGTCAACCATTGCCATTCAAGAATGTTGAAGAGTTCAAGAACTACGTTATCGAAAAGATGAATCCTAAGTTCCTTGATAACGCAGGATGGGATGCCAAAGTCGAATGGGAAATCGAAGATGCTGATATCTTTGAGAAGACCAAAGAAAACCCATATGCTAAGGACTATATCTTGATTGCCAACCTTAAGAGTGGTGTTGAGGACAAGAAATACAGTGACGTAGAATTTGGATATGTGAAGTTTGTTTACCGTGTTGAAGCAACAAACGATACAAACTATGACTATCTTTCAAAAGCAAAAGAAGCATTCGCAAAAATCAATGAAACTCGTAAGGCCAATGGTTTGAAAGAGTTGACTTGGTCAGAAGATATTTATCAAAACCAAGCACTTCCTAAGGTAAACGAAATTTCACGTCAATACGATAGTTCAGGTTTTGTTGGCCGTCGTGACGAAGACGCAGCTGTTGTCGTTAAGAAATGGGCTAACAGCGGTCTGAGAGAATTGCTTCTTGATCCTAACATAACTGAAGGTGCAGTAGCGACAGTTGTAGACGGGAATGGTGTATACTACTGGACTTACAGTTACAAATAATTCGATATTTTGGGATTGGATACTTTCTAAATACGACAGAGGCTTTAAACAATTGTTTAAAGCCTTTTTGTGACCAAATGTGAGTAAGCAAAAAGGAGCACAGAGCTCCTTTTTTTATGATTACAATGTTTTTTCACTTTCTCTCACGACCAGCAAATCGACTTTTGCATGGCGGAGAATATATTCAGATGAAGAACCAACTAAGAGGCGTTCAAAGGCATTGAGACCTGTAGCACCAACTAAAATCAAGTCAACATTTTCTGCATCCGGAATCGTCCGAGCGAGGAGAGTTTTGGGATTTCCCATTTCGATGACGATGTGGATATCAGTTAAACCAGCATCTTTTGCACGCTTTTCATACTCTTTCATCATACTTTCAGCATCAGCTTGGAGTTCTTCGTAAACTTCAGCATCAAAGGTAGATACGCTTTGAAGAGCGCGTGTGTCAATAACATGGACAATAGTGAGCTTGGATTCATTGCGTAGGGCAGTGTAAACACCCTTGACGAAAGCCAAGTCCGCTTCTTTAGAACCATCAATTGCGACCATAACATTTTGGTAACGTTGTGCCATAATGAAACCTCCTGAAATTTTCTTGCTTTTATTGTAACCCTTTTCACTAAAGAAGTAAAGTAAAAATCATATTTTAAATCATATTGTTTGTTGGTCATAGACTTAATGCGTATATATAAATAAAAGAAAATTGGTGAGAATTCTCTTTGTCAATGTTTTTTTCTTTTGCTTCCTTGTTTATGGAAGCTTGTCGCAGCGACTTTCTAGTGGTATAATGTTACTATCCTGACGAATTGAGGAAAAAAGATGAAAGAATTTAACAAATCTAGCAAGCTAGAGCATGTTGCTTATGATATCCGTGGTCCTGTTTTAGAAGAAGCCATGCGTATGCGAGCAAACGGAGAAAAGATTTTACGTCTGAATACAGGAAATCCAGCAGAATTTGGCTTTACAGCGCCAGACGAGGTCATTCATGACTTGATTATGAATGCGCGTGATAGTGAAGGATATTCTGACTCCAAAGGGATTTTCTCAGCCCGTAAGGCTATCATGCAGTATTGCCAACTGAAGAAATTTCCCAATGTGGACATTGATGATATCTACCTTGGAAATGGTGTCAGTGAGTTGATCGTCATGTCCATGCAGGGACTTTTGGACAATGGGGATGAGGTCTTGGTACCTATGCCAGACTATCCTCTCTGGACAGCAGCTGTCAGTCTAGCTGGAGGAAATGCCGTTCACTATATCTGTGATGAAGCTGCAGAATGGTACCCAGATATTGACGATATCAAGTCAAAAATTACTTCTAATACCAAGGCAATCGTCCTTATCAATCCAAACAACCCAACTGGGTCCCTTTATCCTAAGGAACTCTTGCTGGAGATTATCGAGATTGCGCGCCAGCATGATTTGATTATCTTTGCGGATGAAATTTACGATCGCATGGTCATGGATGGGCATGTGCATACGCCTGTGGCGAGCTTGGCACCAGATGTCTTCTGTGTCAGCATGAACGGTCTGTCAAAATCCCACCGTATCGCTGGTTTCCGTGTAGGTTGGATGGTCTTGTCTGGACCTAAGACACATGTCAAAGGATATATTGAAGGGCTCAATATGCTGTCAAATATGCGCCTTTGCTCCAACGTTTTGGCCCAACAAGTCGTACAAACATCACTGGGTGGGCACCAGTCAGTGGATGAATTGCTCCTTCCTGGTGGACGGATCTATGAGCAAAGAAACTTCATTTACAATGCTATTCAAGATATCCCAGGTTTGTCTGCGGTTAAGCCGAAGGCGGGTCTTTATATCTTCCCTAAAATTGACCGCAATATGTACCGCATCGATGATGATGAACAGTTCGTTCTTGATTTCTTGAAGCAGGAAAAGGTTCTCTTGGTTCATGGTCGTGGTTTTAACTGGAAGGAACCAGACCATTTCCGTATCGTTTACCTTCCTCGTGTGGACGAATTAGCGCAAATCCAAGAAAAGATGACACGTTTCTTGAGCCAGTATCGTAGATAAGGCTTTCATTGGAAAAGCAGGAAACATTTCCTTAGAGCTATTGACAAATAGGTAAGAATCAGATAGAATAGTAAAGTATGTTTAGTAACTGATCACTTTATAGCCGGCTAAACGAATACAAAATCTATGAGGAGGTATTCATCGTGAAACGTACTTATCAACCAAGTAAACTTCGTCGTGCGCGTAAACACGGATTCCGTAACCGTATGTCAACTAAAAACGGTCGTCGCGTATTGGCAGCTCGTCGTCGTAAAGGACGCAAAGTTTTGGCTGCTTAATCCAAACGAATTCAACAAAGAAGTCAGTAGGAACTCGAGTCTACTGACTTTTCTTTTTATCTTAAAGGGTGCATTGTCCTTGAAATCGGTCATTTCAGATGAAATTCATGGAGTGCTCGTTTAAAAGGTCACATACAAAAAACTCAAAACCAGATATAAGTAACTGATTTTGAGTTTTTGTTTATTCTTTTAAGTGATAAGAGTAGCTAGCAATAACGACGTCTTCATGCCATCTGAGAGCGTATTTTAGTTTGAGGCTCATTTGATTGTGCAGGATATTTTGCCAAGGCTTGTTAGGGATAAACTGTGGGACAAGGACTGTAACGGTGTAGTTTTTTTGCTTAGCTTCTTGGGCGATTCGTTTGACATACTTAACGCTAGGGGTGATGATGTCGCGGTAGCTGGTATTGATATTCTTCAGAGTGATATTTGGGAAGTAATCGGCAAATTCCTGGAGGATTTCTTGGTCTTTTTCTGCCGTTTCTTTAGTAGAAATGTGCATGGCTAACACTTCGTCACCGATGCTTTGAGCGTAGTTAATGGCTCCGACACTTACTCGAGTAACATTTCCTACTAGGACAAGGACAAGATTGCCGTCATAAGTGCGCTTTTCAATTCCTTCGTAGAGTCGTAGTTGTTTTGCCACTTTTTGGTAATGGCTGTGAATGGACAAAAAGAGGAAAGTTAAAACTAGGATAATTGGGAAGAATGGCCAGATATCACCCAGTCTGAAGAGGAGTAAAATGAGGACAATAGCATAACAAATGATGGCTCCTAGGATATTAGCAAAGGCAGGTTTTAAGAAGTTTGCTCCTTTTTCCTTTTTCCAATGGCGAATCATCCCAGTCTGAGAAAGGGCAAAGGGAACGAAGACCCCGATAGTATAAAGAGGAATCAAGCGTTCAGTATTCCCGTTAAAAATGAGAAGAAGGATCATAGCTCCAAAAGCCAGAGTTAAGATACCGTTGGAGTAGCCAAGACGATCCCCTTTTTCCATAAAGAGATGGGGCATGTACTTGTTTTTAGCCATATTGTAAGCCAGCATAGGGAAGGCTGAAAAGCCAGTATTTGCTGCTACAGCTAGAATCAAGGCTGTTGAGAACTGGAAAAGATAGTAGCTAGCATGACCAAAGAATGAATCACCAAGAATGCCCTTGGCCATTTGCGAAAGTATTGTTTCACCATGTTGAGGAGTGATTCCCATCCAGTAGTTTAGGAAGGTGATACCAGCAAAAAGAAAACCCAAAATCAGCGACATGATGGTCAAGGTCTGAGCAGCATTCTTTTCTTTCGGAGTTTTGAAAAATGGTACCGCATTTGAAATAGCCTCAACCCCTGTCAGAGAGGCAGAGCCACTGGTAAAGGCTCTCAATAGGAGAACGATGGAAAGGCTCGGAACGGTTTGTCCAATGGTTGAAGTCGCCTGATAGTTTAGGGAACCTGTAAATAGTTGAAAGAACCCATAAAGCAAGAGAAAGACGGTACTGAAGATGAAGAGGTAGACGGGAATCATCAGAGAGCTGGCAGATTCTTTCAAGCCTCTTAAATTCAAGAGCATGAGCAGGCAGACTAGGAAAATAGAGATATGAAGATTGTAGGGATGGAGGGCAGGGATGGCTGCTGTAATAGCATCAGCTCCAGAAGCAACGGATACGGCTACTGTCAGCATATAGTCAACAAGGAGGCTGCCCCCTGCAATCAAGCCTAGTTCAGGAGAGAGATTTTCCCGAGTGACCATATAAGCTCCTCCACCTTGAGGATAGGCGTGGATGATTTGACGATAGGAAATGGTCAAACTAGCGAGCAGTAAGAGGACAAAAATACCGATAGGGAGGCTCCACCAAATAGCGAGAGGAGAGAGACTGACTAAAACGAGAATGACTTGTTCAGGTCCATAGGCAATAGAAGACAGGGCATCGCTGGATAACATTGCAAGTGCCTGCATTTTTCCCAACAATCCCCCTTCGCCGTCTGTGAGAGACTTGAGTGGTCGACCGATAAAGGTATATTTTAATTTTCTAAACATTTTCTTTTCCTTTGATGAAAATTTCAATAAGTGTTATTATACTGCTTTGAAAAAAGGCAGTCAAGAGAGAATGACTGGTTTTTGGATATTTTTCCAAGCCGAGGAATGCTATTTTTGGTATAATAGATGGAAGAATGAGGTTAGAAGAGATGATTTTTGATACGCACACACATTTAAATGTAGAAGAATTTGCAGGACGTGAGGAGGAAGAGATTGCCTTGGCTGCTGAGATGGGTGTGACACAGATGAATATTGTTGGTTTTGATAAACCGACCATTGAGCGAGCCCTAGAGTTAGCAGATGAGTATGAGCAGCTCTGCGCAACTATTGGCTGGCATCCGACGGAGGCAGGGACTTACACAGATGAGGTCGAAGCTTACTTGCTTGAAAAACTAAAACATCACAAGGTTGTTGCTTTAGGTGAGATTGGTCTGGACTACCATTGGATGACAGCACCTAAGGAAGTGCAGGAGCAGGTTTTTCGTCGTCAGATTCAGCTGTCTAAGGATTTGAATTTGCCTTTTGTGGTCCATACCCGTGATGCGCTGGAAGATACTTATGAGATTATCAAGAGTGAGGGCGTTGGTCCTCGTGGTGGGATTATGCATTCCTTCTCAGGTTCTTTGGAGTGGGCTGAGAAGTTTGTCGAGCTTGGTATGGCCATTTCTTTCTCAGGAGTGGTGACTTTTAAGAAAGCGACGGATATCCAAGAAGCAGCTAAAGAGTTACCTTTGGACAAGATTTTGGTAGAGACGGATGCGCCCTACCTGGCTCCTGTTCCTAAACGTGGCCGTGAAAACAAAACAGCCTACACACGCTATGTGGTGGACTTTATTGCCGACTTGCGTGGGATGGCGACCGAGGAGTTAGCAGCAGTAACGACTGCAAATGCAGAGCGTATCTTTGGATTGGACAGCAAGTGATGAAAGAAAAAATTTCCCAAGTCATCGTGGTCGAAGGTCGCGATGATACGGCCAATCTCAAACGTTACTTTGATGTAGAGACCTATGAAACACGAGGTTCCGCAATAAATGACCAGGATATAGAGCGGATTCAGCGCCTGCATGAACTGCATGGAGTCATTGTCTTTACCGATCCAGATTTTAATGGTGAACGCATTCGTCGCATGATTATGACGGCCATTCCAACAGTGCAGCATGCCTTTCTCAAGCGAGATGAGGCTGTTCCCAAATCCAAATCCAAGGGACGTTCTCTGGGAATCGAACACGCCAGCTATGAAGATCTAAAAACAGCGCTGGCTCAGGTGACAGAACAATTTGAAAACGAGAACGAGTTTGACATCAGTCGTGGTGACTTGATTCGCCTAGGTTTCCTAGCGGGAGCAGACAGTCGTAAGCGCCGAGAGTATCTAGGAGAAAGCCTCCGCATCGGCTATTCTAACGGCAAGCAACTTCTCAAGCGTTTAGAGTTATTTGGAGTGACCTTGGCAGAAGTGGAAGAAGTGATGGCTAAGTATTCAGACTAACGGAGTCAGAAATGAAAAAAGTGATTATTACGGGTGGCAATAGTGGTATTGGCTACCAGTCTGCTAAACAGTTGGCTGAAAAGGGCTGGTCGGTAACTCTCTTTTGTAGACGGAAAGAAGCTGCCGAGCAAGCTTGTGAGGAAATTCGTCAGCAGACAGGAAATCCACATGTAGATTATATCTTGGTTGATTTATCTGATATGAAGAGTGTCAGAAAAGCAGCGGAACAGTATATTCAAAAAGAAGACGTTCTAGACGTTCTGATTAACAATGCGGCTGACTTTGATTTGTCAGTCAAAAAGCCCATCCTGACTAAGGAGGGATTAGAAAAGCAATTTGTGACCAATGTGGTTGCTCCCTTTTTACTTTCTACCTTGTTAAAGGGCTTGTTGGAAAAGTCAAAAAGTGGTCGAATTATTAATATTTCTTCTCAAGGGCTGATGCTTTATCCTTTCATGAAGCTTGATTTTGAAAATTTAGCTGGTCAAAAACATTATAGTCCTGCCAAGACCTATTATCAGAATAAACTGGCCTTGTTGATGCTGACGCTTTATATGCGGAAACATTGGAAAGGTATCAAGGTTCAGGCAATCCGTGTGACCAATGTCAGAGTTGATATGCGCCGCTATGATCACCTCAGCGCTTTTATGAAAAATCTGTATAAAATTAAGTCGAGATTTTCGATTAGTCCTGAAGAAATGGCGAAAGTCTATACAGCCTTATCTACAGAAGATGGCTATGCGGGCTTTTTGTATGACGAGAAATGCAGGGAAGTAAAAGCAAATAGATCTGCTTACGAAGAAGAGGAGCAAGCAAAACTCTATTCCTTGCTTGAACAACTAACCTTTTCAAGAGACAATCTATAAAGAATTAGAAAAATAAATTTTATGCTTACTCCAGTAGTGGAAAGAAATTTAGATATCGAGATCTGTTTGGAGAGTTCTGAAAAGTGATAACAGTAATCAGATAGCCCAAAAATACAAAGGGAATGTGTTACAATAGAGGTACTTAGATTTATTTTGATAGTGTTCAAATAGAAACTTATAAGGAAAGAGTGAAATGAAAATCCGAGTTGATAGAGATTCTGTGTGTATGGGGGACGATGTACTGCCTCATGAGGTGGAATTTGAAGTTCCTGATGACATGACGGTGAAAGATTTTTTTGAATTTCTAGAAAAGGGACGTTATTTACCGTCTGTCCAAGGAAACAATGTGGCCTGGGAACTCCGTAATCGGAATGGTGAACAAGGTGTTTATTTCACCAAAACACGAGAGATTATCCATCCAGATGCAATCTTAAAAGAGATGTTGGAAGGAATTACTGAGACTCCCTTATTTGTTTTGCTCTATCATAGTACCCCGGAAGCATATTATATCAGAAAAGAGAATAGATGAGAATTGCAGATTATAGCGTGACCAAGGCAGTGCTGGAGCGTCACGGTTTTACCTTTAAAAAATCCTTCGGGCAAAATTTCTTGACCGATACCAATATCCTTCAAAAAATTGTCGATACGGCTGAAATTGATGACCAGGTCAATGTCATCGAGATTGGACCAGGGATTGGTGCCTTGACGGAGTTTTTGGCTGAGCGCGCAGCTGAGGTTATGGCTTTTGAGATTGACCACCGTTTAGTGCCAATCCTGGCAGATACCTTGCGTGATTTTGACAATGTGACCGTAGTCAATGAGGATATTCTCAAAGTTGACTTGGCCCAGCATATCCAGAATTTCAAAAATCCTGATTTGCCAATCAAGGTAGTAGCCAACTTACCTTACTACATTACGACGCCTATCCTCATGCACCTGATTGAAAGTGGCATTCCTTTTAGCGAGTTTGTGGTCATGATGCAGAAAGAAGTGGCAGATCGTATTTCCGCTCAGCCAAATACCAAGGCTTACGGTAGTTTGTCGATTGCTGTGCAGTATTATATGACAGCCAAGGTTGCCTTTATCGTGCCTCGTACGGTCTTTGTGCCAGCGCCAAATGTGAACTCAGCTATCTTGAAAATGGTGCGCCGTCCAGAGCCAGCGGTTGCGGTAGAAGACGAGAACTTCTTCTTTAAGGTTTCCAAGGCTAGTTTCACCCATCGTCGCAAGACCTTGTGGAACAACCTGACAGGCTATTTTGGCAAGACTGAGGAAGTCAAGGAAAAATTGACCAAGGCTTTGGATCAAGCAGGTTTGCCACCAAGTGTACGTGGAGAAGCTCTCAGCTTGGCAGAATTTGCTAGTTTAGCAGATGCGCTTAAAGGACAAGGATTCTAAGATGCAGGGACAAATCATTAAAGCCTTGGCGGGCTTCTACTATGTGGAGAGTGAGGGTCAAGTTTACCAGACGCGTGCGCGCGGGAATTTTCGTAAAAAAGGTCATATACCCTACGTCGGGGACTGGGTAGACTTTTCTGCGGAGGAAAATTCAGAAGGTTACATTCTCAAGATTCACGAACGGAAAAATAGCCTGGTTCGTCCGCCTATTGTCAATATTGACCAAGCCGTGGTGATCATGTCCATCAAGGAACCGGACTTCAACAGCAACTTGCTGGATCGGTTCTTGGTTCTTTTGGAACACAAGGGCATCCATCCCATCGTCTATATTTCCAAGATGGACCTACTGGAAGATAGAGGGGAACTGGATTTTTACCAGCAGACTTATGGTGCTATTGGTTACGATTTTGTGACTAGTAAAGAAGAACTTTTGCCTTTGTTAACAGGAAAAGTGACGGTTTTTATGGGACAGACAGGTGTTGGAAAATCAACCCTCCTCAACAAAATCGCACCGAACCTTAATCTTGAAACAGGAGAAATCTCAGACAGTCTAGGTCGCGGTCGCCATACTACTCGAGCTGTTAGTTTTTATAACCTCAATGGGGGTAAAATCGCGGACACGCCAGGATTTTCATCACTGGACTATGAAGTGTCAACGGCGGAAGACCTTAATCAGGCCTTTCCAGAGATTGCTAGTGTCAGTCGGGACTGTAAATTCCGTACCTGTACCCATACCCATGAACCGTCCTGCGCAGTCAAGCCAGCAGTAGAGGAAGGTATCATTGCTAGCTTCCGTTTTAACAACTACCTACAATTCCTCAGTGAGATTGAAAATCGCAGAGAAACCTATAAAAAAGTCAGCAAAAAAATTCCAAAATAAGGAGAAACCTATGTCTCAATACAAGATTGCTCCGTCAATTCTGGCAGCAGATTATGCCAACTTTGAACGTGAAATCAAACGCCTAGAAGCAACTGGGGCAGAATATGCCCATATCGATATTATGGATGGTCACTTTGTACCTCAGATCAGCTTTGGTGCAGGTGTAGTCGAAAGTCTTCGACCTCATAGTAAGATGGTCTTTGACTGCCACTTGATGGTAGCAAATCCAGAACACCACTTAGAAGACTTTGCGCGTGCAGGAGCTGACATCATCAGCATCCATGTTGAAGCGACACCTCATATCCATGGTGCTCTTCAAAAGATTCGTTCTCTCGGTGTTAAACCTTCGGTTGTCATCAATCCTGGGACACCTGTGGAGGCGATCAAGCACGTCCTTCATCTAATTGACCAAGTTTTAGTCATGACAGTTAACCCTGGATTTGGGGGACAAGCTTTTCTGCCTGAAACTATGGATAAGGTTCGTGAGTTGGTTGCCCTTCGTGAGGAAAAAGGCTTGAACTTTGAAATCGAAGTGGATGGCGGGATTGATGATCAGACCATTGCTCAGGCTAAAGAAGCTGGTGCGACCGTTTTTGTAGCAGGTTCCTATGTCTTTAAGGGAGATGTCAATGAGCGAGTACAAACTCTCAGAAAACAACTGGACTAGAGTTGCCGTTTTTGCAGGCGGAGACCGAGGTCACTACCGGACGGATTTTGATTGCTTTGTCGGTGTGGATCGAGGCTCGCTTTGGGTCTTGGAGGAAGACCTTCCTCTAAATCTAGCAGTTGGCGATTTTGATTCTGTCACTGAAGAAGAGCGACAGGTAATTCAAAAAAATGCCCAGCATTTTGTCCAGGCGAGACCAGAAAAAAATGATACAGATTTGGAATTGTCTCTCTTAACCATCTTTGAGCAAAATCCTCAGGCTCAGGTGACTATTTTCGGTGCTCTTGGTGGTCGGATCGACCACATGCTGGCCAATGTTTTTCTACCTAGCAATCCCAAGTTGGCACCCTATATGCGTCAGATAGCGATTGAGGATGGGCAAAATGTGATTAGCTATTGTCCAGAAGGGACCAGTCAACTAGAGCCCCGTTCAGACTATGACTATCTAGCCTTTATGCCGGTTCGGGATAGTCAGTTGACCATTCTTGGTGCCAAGTATGAGTTGACAGAGGAAAATTTTTTCTTTAAAAAAGTATACGCTTCTAACGAATATATAGATAGGGAAGTTTCGGTGACTTGCCCAGATGGCTATGTCGTCGTGCTGCATAGCAAGGACAGGAGGTAGGATGGAGACTGTATTATTACTATTATTAATTGCCAACCTAGCTGGACTCTTTCTCATTTGGCAAAGGCAAGATAAGCAAGAGAAACACCTAAGCAAGAGTTTGGAGGATCAGGCAGACAATCTTTCAGATCAACTGGATTATCGTTTTGACCAAGCTAGGCAAGCCAGTCAGCTGGATCAAAAAGACTTGGAAGTGGCTGTCAGCGACCGTTTGCAAGAAGTGCGAATGGAGTTGCACCAAGGTCTGACTCAGGTTCGGCAGGAGATGAATGAGAACCTCCTCCAAACCAGAGATAAGACTGACCAACGCCTCCAAGCCTTGCAGGAATCAAATGACCAACGCTTAGAACAAATGCGCCAAACGGTCGAGGAAAAACTGGAAAAGACCTTGCAGACGCGCTTGCAGGCCTCTTTTGAGACAGTTTCCAAGCAACTAGAATCTGTCAATCGTGGCCTAGGTGAAATGCAGACTGTTGCGCGAGATGTCGGTACGCTTAATAAGGTCTTATCTGGAACCAAGACGCGAGGGATTCTAGGTGAATTGCAACTGGGGCAAATCATCGAAGACATCATGACACCAGCCCAGTACGAACGAGAATACGCAACGGTTGAAAACTCTAGCGAGCGAGTAGAGTACGCCATCAAGTTACCTGGCCAAGGCGACCAGGAATATGTCTATTTGCCGATTGACTCCAAGTTTCCACTGGCGGATTATTACCGCCTAGAAGAAGCCTATGAAGCAGGTGACAAGGACGAAATCGAACGTTGTCGCAAGTCACTCCTAGCTAGCGTCAAGCGCTTTGCCAAGGATATCAAGAGCAAGTATCTGGCGCCACCTCGGACGACCAATTTTGGAGTCTTGTTTGTTCCGACAGAAGGTCTTTATTCAGAAATCGTTCGAAATCCGGTCTTCTTTGATGATTTGAGACGGGAGGAGCAGATTATCGTTGCAGGACCAAGTACCCTATCAGCCCTGCTTAACTCTCTATCAGTTGGCTTCAAGACTCTCAATATCCAAAAGAGTGCCGACCATATCAGTAAGACCCTTGCTAGCGTTAAGACTGAGTTTGGCAAGTTCGGGGGGATTTTGGTTAAGGCACAAAAACATCTTCAACATGCCTCTGGCAATATTGATGAATTATTAAACCGTCGCACCACAGCTATTGAGCGGACGCTCCGTCACATTGAGTTATCAGAAGGTGAGCCTGCGCTTGATCTACTCCATTTCCAAGAAAATGAGGAAGAATATGAAGATTAGTCACATGAAAAAAGATGAGCTGTTTGAAGGTTTTTACCTGATCAAATCAGCTGACCTGAGACAGACACGAGCTGGGAAAAACTACCTAGCCTTTACCTTCCAAGACGATAGTGGCGAGATTGAAGGAAAACTCTGGGATGCTCAGCCTCATAACGTTGAGGCCTTTACTGCAGGGAAAGTGGTCCACATGCAAGGGCGCAGAGAAGTGTACAATAATACTCCTCAAGTCAATCAAATCACGCTTCGTTTACCTCAGCCTGGGGAACCCAATGATCCAGCTGACTTCAAGGTCAAGTCACCAGTCGATGTTAAGGAAATCCGTGACTATATGTCGCAAATGATTTTCAAAATAGAAAATCCTGTTTGGCAACGAATTGTCCGAAATCTCTACACCAAGTATGATAAGGAATTCTACTCCTATCCAGCTGCCAAGACCAACCACCATGCCTTTGAAACGGGTTTGGCCTATCATACAGCAACCATGGTGCGTTTGGCAGATGCCATTAGCGAGATCTATCCTCAGCTCAACAAGAGCCTCCTCTATGCGGGAATTATGTTGCATGACTTGGCCAAGGTTATTGAGTTGACGGGACCAGACCAGACGGAGTACACAGTGCGAGGAAATCTCCTTGGGCATATCGCTCTCATCGATAGTGAAATTACCAAGACAGTCATGGAACTAGGTATCGATGATACTAGAGAAGAAGTGGTGCTACTGCGCCATGTCATCCTTAGTCACCATGGCTTACTGGAGTATGGAAGTCCAGTCCGTCCACGCATTATGGAGGCAGAGATTATCCATATGATTGACAATCTAGATGCCAACATGATGATGATGTCAACAGCTCTAGCTTTGGTGGACAAAGGAGAGATGACCAATAAAATCTTCGCTATGGACAATCGTTCCTTCTATAAACCAGATTTAGATTAATAATTTAAGAAAAACGAGCATTTTTTTACGCAATAATGTTCGTTTTTTTATGTGAATGTGGTATAATGGATAAAATATCAAAATTAAATGGAATGGTAAATAAAAATGAAATTAAGAAGAAGTGATCGGATGGTTGTCATTTCCAACTATTTGATTAATAATCCATACAAACTAACAAGTCTCAACACCTTTGCAGAAAAGTACGAATCTGCTAAATCATCGATTTCAGAGGATATCGTGATTATCAAGCGTGCCTTTGAGGAAATTGAAATCGGCCATATTCAGACTGTGACTGGAGCAGGTGGTGGCGTTATCTTTACACCATCAATCTCTAGTCATGAAGCCAAAGAAATGATCGCAGACTTGCGTGACAAACTTTCAGAAAGCGACCGCATCTTGCCAGGTGGATATATCTACCTGTCTGATTTGCTCAGTACACCTGTCATTTTGAAAAATATTGGGCGCATCATTGCCAAGTGCTTTATGGACCAAAAAATCGATGCCGTTATGACAGTAGCAACAAAAGGTGTGCCACTCGCAAATGCAGTTGCCAATGTCCTCAATGTTCCATTTGTCATTGTGCGCCGTGACTTGAAAATTACCGAAGGTTCAACGGTCAGCGTCAACTATGTTTCAGGTTCCAGCGGTGACCGTATTGAGAAAATGTTCCTTTCAAAACGTAGCCTCAAGGCAGGAAGCCGTGTCTTGATCGTGGATGACTTCTTGAAAGGTGGAGGAACTGTCAACGGGATGATTAGTCTCTTGTGTGAGTTTGATTCAGAATTGGCTGGTGTTGCAGTCTTTGCAGACAATGCTCAAGAAGAACGTGAAAAACAGTTTGATTACAAATCACTCTTGAAAGTAACCAATATTGATGTCAAGAACCAATCCATCGATGTCGAGATTGGAAATATCTTTGACGAAGACAAATAAGAGATAGAACTAAAGGTTGGAACGCTTGTCCCAGCCTTTCTTTGCAAACAGAATAGAAGGATGCTTATGAAAACACCATTTATCAGCCGTGAAGATTTAGAAACAATTGTTGCAGAGTTCCCGACTCCCTTCCACTTGTATGATGAGAAGGGGATTCGTGAAAAAGCAAGAGCAGTCAACCAAGCTTTTTCCTGGAACGAGGGCTTTAAGGAATATTTTGCAGTTAAGGCCACCCCAACACCAGCCATCTTGAAAATCCTCCAAGAGGAAGGTTGTGGTGTGGACTGTTCCAGCTATGTGGAGCTATTGATGAGCCACAAACTGGATTTTCCCGGTTCTGAGATCATGTTCTCTTCTAACAATACGCCAGACCAAGAGTACGCTTATGCCCATGAATTAGGTGCAACTATTAACTTGGATGCCTTTGAAGACATTGAACATCTGGAGCGAGCTACAGGTATCCCAGAAATCATTTCTTGTCGTTACAATCCAGGCGGAGTTTTTGAATTAGGAACAGACATCATGGACAATCCTGGGGAGGCCAAGTTTGGTATGACCAAGGATCAGCTTTTTGAAGCCTTTGCTGTTTTGAAGGAAAAAGGAGCTAGGACTTTTGGGATTCATTCCTTCCTAGCATCCAATACCGTGACCCATCTCTACTATCCAGAGTTGGCCCGTCAGCTCTTTGAATTAGCTGTGGAAATCAAAGAAAAATTGGGTATTTCACTGGACTTTATTAACCTTTCTGGCGGGATTGGTGTCAACTATCGCCCAGACCAAGAGCCAAATGATATTGCGATGATTGGTGAAGGTGTGCGTAAGGTTTATGAAGAAGTTCTTACGCCGGCAGGTCTTGGTCAGGTCAAGATTTTCACTGAATTGGGCCGTTTTATGCTGGCACCTCACGGAGTTCTCGTCACCAAAGTTACTCATAAAAAGAAAACCTACCGTACCTATCTGGGTGTGGATGCCTCAGCAGTCAATCTGATGCGCCCAGCCATGTATGGAGCCTACCACCATATCACTAATCTGACCCATCCAGATGGACCTGATGAGGTGGTAGACGTGGTCGGTTCACTCTGCGAAAACAATGATAAATTTGCCATTAATCGCGAACTACCTCATACAGAAATCGGTGATTTGCTGGTAATTCATGATACAGGTGCACATGGATTCTCCATGGGTTATCAGTACAATGCCAAACTACGCTCGGCAGAAATCCTTTATACCGAAGAAGGGAAAGCCCGCCAAATCCGCCGTGCAGAGCGCCCTGAGGACTATTTCGCAACCTTGTATGGTTTTGATTTTGAATCGGATCATTAAAAGAAATTGAAAATGAAAGTGAAAAACAGATTGCTTTCTAAAAAATAGACAAAAAAACCTTGTTTTTCACCTTACTCGTGATATAATAAAACTATAAAACGGTTTCAAGGAAGGTGACGATATGTCTGAAGAAACAATTGACTATGGACAAGTGACAGGAATGGTGCATTCGACAGAGAGTTTTGGGGCGGTAGATGGCCCTGGGATTCGGTTTATTGTCTTTTTGCAGGGCTGTCAGATGCGTTGCCAGTACTGCCATAACCCCGATACATGGGCTATGGAGACCAATAAATCACGAAGACGGACAGTAGACGATGTTTTGTCAGAAGCCCTTCGCTACCGTGGATTCTGGGGAGACAAGGGAGGAATCACTGTCAGTGGAGGAGAAGCCCTCTTACAGATTGATTTCTTGATTGCCCTCTTTACCAAGGCTAAGGAACAAGGAATCCACTGTACCTTGGATACCTGTGCCCTTCCATTCCGTAATAAACCACGTTATCTCGAAAAGTTTAATAAACTCATGGCAGTGACAGATTTGGTTCTCTTGGATATCAAGGAGATCAACGACGAACAACACAGAATCGTTACCAGCCAAACTAATAAAAATATCTTGGCCTGTGCAAAATATCTATCAGATATTGGGAAACCTGTGTGGATTCGCCATGTGCTGGTTCCAGGCTTGACAGATAGAGATGAGGACTTGATTGAACTCGGCAAATTCGTCAAAACCCTCAAAAACGTTGACAAGTTTGAAATTCTACCTTATCACACTATGGGAGAATTCAAGTGGCGTGAACTTGGAATTCCATACTCACTTGAAGGGGTAAAACCACCAACAGCAGATCGTGTCAAGAATGCCAAAAAACTCATGGATACAGAAAGCTATCAAGACTATATGAAACGTGTACATGGATAAAAAAGAAGCCTGATGGGAACATCAGGCTTTTGTAATGCAAAAAAGGCCTAGCCTTTCAGCTAAGCCGTTACCTTATTTTCTAGAATGTTGTTTACCAGCATTACGTTTTTTATGTTTCTTAGTAGTCGTAATTGCAGTTGCTTGGTTAGGAGTGATATCTTTTCGCCCGCCTGTAGTTGATGCTGAACTTGCTTTTGGTGGATTTTTGGCAAATTCTTCACGTACTTTTTGACGAAGTTTTGGACGAACAACATAGTTAACAATGAACTGTTGGAGAATCATCATGAAACCACCGACAACCCAGTAAAGTGTCACACTGGCTGGTGCGAAGAGGGAGAAGACGACAATCATGAGTGGGCTCATGTAAATCATTTTCTTGAGTTGATCTCTTTGCATCTCGTCTTCTACTCCGTGAAGTGAAAGGAGTGATTGGAGATAGTAGAGGATACCAGCGAAGGCGACAAGGATCATACTTGGGGAACCGAGATTGATACCCAAGAAGGTAGAGCTAGATACTCCATCAGTATATTGGGCTGCAAAGTAGATAGCAGAGAAGAAAGGCATTTGAATGAGGATAGGGAAGCATCCTACACCACCGAACATGCTGATGCCGTTTTCTTTTTGTGCAGCAAAGAGAGCTTGTTGAGCCTCTAGTTTTTCTTCCTGAGTTGTTGCCTCTTTAAGGCGTGTTTGATGTGGTTCAAGGACATGTTTGAGGGCATTCATCTTTTCAGAGTGAAGCGTTGCCTTCCATGATTGGTAGATACCAAGTGGCAAGATAATCAAGCGCACGATAATGGTTACGATAATGATAGCAACACCAAAGCCTAGACCTTTATCAGTAGCGAAGTACTTGATAGCCTCTGCCATAGGCGATCCGATAGTGTTCCAGATAAAACCAGTAGGTTGTCCTGTTGCTTTGTCTACTTGGACACAGCCTGTCAAGACGAGTAGCATAGCCACTCCCATAGCAGAGAGGGCAAAACGTTTAATAGATTTCAATGTTTTCATTCCTTCTTTAAAAATTATACCTTTCTATTCTACTGTTTTTTTGTAAAATATACAATAGTTCTAGAGACCTAATTTGCGACTTTGAAGTCTGGATAGGATGAAAAGTTGCTCATTTGTACATCCAGATAGGTAACTTTTGAAAAAGGCGTTGGACCTTTACGGATTTCTTGGATAAATTTTGCCATAGTGGCAGAGGACTCTGCCTGAGCAAGAATTTCCACTGTGCCATCGTCGTTATTCCAGACACGACCAGTGATGCCACCGATTTCAAGAGCTAGAGTAACAACACCCCAGCGAAAACCAACACCCTGCACCCTGCCTTGAGCAATCATTCTAACCTTTTGCATACCAAACCCCTTTGATTGTGTTATAATACTTCTATGACTATTATAACCTCTAAAGCCAATTCTGTGGTAAAAAATGCTAAGAAATTGCATCAAAAAAAATATCGAAAGTCTGCTTATTTGATTGAGGGATGGCACTTATTTGAAGAAGCTGTTCAAGCAGGAGTGACGATTGAGAAGATTTTTGCCTTAGAAAGTTACCGAGACCAGCTAACCGCTTTTCCGCAAACGGTTTGGGTGTCTGAAGAAGTCTTGCTAGATTTAGCAGATACGCAAACCCCTCAAGGGATTGTTGCAGTGATTCAAAAAGAAGCAGTAGGGCTGCCTGATCTCCATCAGGGGAAATTCCTGTTTTTAGAGGATGTCCAAGACCCTGGTAATGTTGGCACCATGATTCGGACGGCGGATGCGACAGGTTTTACAGGAGTCATTGTTTCAGATAAGTCAGCAGATATCTACAGTCTCAAGGCCCTGCGTTCCATGCAAGGCAGTCATTTTCATTTGCCTATCTATCGGATGCCTGTTGCCGCTTTTGTAGAAGGGGCAAAGAAGAGCAACTTGCCCATTCTGGCAACGACTTTATCGAGAGATTCCAAGGATTATCGTGAGCTTTCTCCCCTAGAAAACTTTGCCTTAGTCATGGGAAATGAAGGACAGGGGATTAGTCCTGCCATGGTTGAGAGTGCTGAGCAGCTGGTTCATATTGGCATGAAAGGTCGGGCAGAAAGTCTCAACGTGGCGGTTGCCGCAGGTATATTGATGTTTTATTTTAGCTGATTTATAAAATCTTTGTTATAATCAAGACATATTTATAGAAAAAGGAGAATCAGAATGAATCAAACGATTATTCAAGAACGTTCAGGTCTCAATCAATTTTACGCTAAGGTTTATGCCTTTGTGGGGCTTGGGATTGGCCTATCAGCTCTCGTGTCAGCTTTGATGTTGACAGTCTTTCAGTCCCAATTAGTCTACTTTTTAATGCATGGCCGTCTCTGGTTGATGATTGCAACTTTTGCAGAACTTGCTCTAGTCTTTGTTGCAAGTAGCATGGCTGCAAAAAATAGCCCAGCAGCTCTCCCAGTATTTTTAGTTTATTCTGTTTTAAATGGTTTTACCCTTAGCTTTGTCGTAGCCTTCTATACACCTGGGACCGTCTTATCAGCCTTTGTATCCAGCGCCCTTCTCTTCTTTGTCATGGCGGCAATCGGAATTTTCACTAAGAAAGATTTGAGTGGAATGGGCCGAGCTTTGATGGCGGCGCTTGTTGGTCTCATCATTGCCATGGTTGTGAATCTATTTTTAGCCAATAGCTTCTTTGACTACATGATTAGTATTGCCATGGTCTTGGTCTTCTCAGGTTTGATTGCTTGGGATAACCAAAAGATTCGCTATGTTTATGAACAGTCACGAGGACAAGTAGCGACAGGATGGGTCATCTCAATGGCGCTTAGCATCTACCTAGACTTTATCAACCTCTTCCTTAGCATCTTACGAATCTTTGGTCGAAACGATTAATGAATGTCAGAGTCAGTGTTCAAAAGAGCACTGACTTTTTCTTATTTACTCTTTTCTTTTCTTGGAAATAGGTGTATAATGCTTTTAACTAATTTTTGAGGAGCTGTTTATGAAGAAAAGTTTTATTCATCAACAAGAAGAAATTTCCTTTGTTAAAAATACCTTTACCCAGTATTTGAAAGATAAGTTAGAAGTTGTTGAAGTTCAAGGTCCTATCTTGAGCAAGGTCGGAGATGGGATGCAGGACAACCTGTCAGGTGTCGAAAATCCAGTATCTGTCAAGGTTTTGCAGATTCCAGATGAAACCTATGAAGTCGTTCACTCACTTGCCAAATGGAAACGCCACACCTTGGCTCGTTTTGGTTTCGGTGAAGGTGAGGGTCTATTTGTTCACATGAAGGCCCTTCGTCCAGACGAAGATTCGCTTGATGCGACCCACTCAGTTTATGTGGACCAGTGGGACTGGGAGAAGGTTATCCCAAATGGTCAACGCAATATCGCCTATCTCAAAGAAACCGTTGAGAAGATTTACAAGGCTATTCGTCTGACAGAGCTAGCCGTAGAAGCCCGCTATGATATCGAATCCATCTTGCCAAAGCAAATCACCTTCATTCACACAGAAGAGTTGGTGGAACGCTATCCAGATTTAACACCGAAAGAGCGTGAAAATGCAATCTGTAAAGAGTTTGGTGCAGTCTTCTTGATTGGTATCGGTGGCGAGTTGCCTGACGGAAAACCTCATGATGGCCGTGCACCTGACTACGATGACTGGACAACAGAGTCTGAAAATGGCTACAAGGGGTTGAATGGCGATATTCTCGTTTGGAACGAATCTCTTGGTTGTGCCTTTGAACTTTCATCAATGGGGATTCGGGTAGATGAGGATACCCTTCGTCGCCAAGTGGCTCTTACAGGAGACGAAGATCGTCTTGAGCTGGAATGGCATAAAGCCTTGCTTAACGGTCTTTTCCCACTGACAATTGGTGGAGGTATCGGACAGTCTCGTATGGCCATGTTCCTTCTTCGTAAGAAACACATTGGAGAGGTTCAGACCAGTGTCTGGCCTCAAGAAGTTCGCGATACGTACGAAAATATTTTGTAGAGAATCGAACCGCAAGGTTCGGTTTTCTTTCTCTTTTTGCCTATAATTTGGTATAATAAACGGTATGAAAATCGTATCAGGAATCTATGGGGGGCGTCCCCTCAAGACGCTAGAAGGCAAGACGACGAGGCCGACATCGGATAAGGTGCGTGGAGCTATCTTTAACATGATAGGTCCCTATTTTGAGGGTGGTCGTGTCTTGGATCTCTATGCTGGCAGTGGTGGTCTGTCTATTGAAGCTGTGTCAAGAGGGATGTCCCATGCTGTCTTAGTGGAACGGGATCGAAAGGCGCAAGCTATCATCGCTGAAAACATCCAAATGACCAAGGAAGTTTCCAAATTTCAGCTCTTAAAGATGGAGGCTGAACGGGCCTTGGAGCAAGTGAATGGTCCCTTTGACCTGGTCTTTTTAGACCCTCCCTATGCCAAGGAACAAATCGTTGCAGATATCGAAAAAATGGCAGAAAGAAACCTTTTCTCCGAAGAGGTCATGGTTGTCTGCGAAACCGATAAATCTGTAGAGCTTCCAGAAGAAATCGCCTGCTTAGGCATCTGGAAGGAAAAAATATATGGGATTAGTAAGGTGACAGTCTATGTCAGATAAAATTGGATTATTTACAGGTTCATTTGATCCGATGACAAATGGACATCTGGATATGATTGAACGTGCTAGCAAACTTTTTGACAAGCTCTATGTCGGGGTGTTCTACAATCCCCACAAACAAGGCTTTCTCCCTGTTGAAAACCGTAAACGAGCAGTCGAAAAAGCGGTGGCGCATTTAGATAATGTAGAGGTGCTGGCTTCTCATGACCAACTAGTCGTCGATGTTGCAAGAAGACTGGGGGCTAAAACCCTTGTCCGTGGCTTGCGAAATACCACCGACTTGCAATACGAGTCTAGTTTTGATTACTACAATCATCAACTGGCTCCAGAAATCGAAACCATTTACCTATATAGCTGCCCAGAGCATCTTTATATCAGCTCTTCGGCCGTGAGAGAACTTCTGAAGTTTGGTCAGGAGATTCAGCAATATGTCCCAAACAGTGTTGTGGAGGAATTAGAACATGAAGAAAAAAACTAGATGGCCCTTATATGTCATCCTAGCACTAGTATTGACTTTTTTAGCCTTTGTAGTACCTTTACCTTACTACATAGAAGTTCCGGGTGGAGCGGAAGATATTCGTCGAGTTTTGAAAGTCAATGAAACAGAGGATACGGAAGCAGGAGCTTACCAGTTTGTAACAGTTGGTATTCGACACGCAACCCTATCGCATCTTGTCTATGCTTGGTTAACACCTTTCACGGATATTAGAAGTGCCAAGGAGACTACGGGTGGCTCTACTGATGCAGAGTTTATGCGGATCAATCAGTTTTACATGCAAACTTCTCAAAATATGGCCAAGTATCAAGGATTGAAGACGGCTGGTAAAGATATCGAACTCAAGTATCTTGGAGTCTATGTCTTGACCGTGACGGACAATTCAACTTTTAAGGGTATTCTGAACATTGCAGATACTGTGACGGCTGTTAATGACAAAACATTTGACAGTTCAAAAGACTTGGTCGACTATGTCAACTCTCAACAATTAGGGGATACGGTCAAGGTAACCTATGAAGAAGACGGAAAAGTCAAGTCTGCAGAAGGTAAAATTATCACTCTCGAAAACGGGAAAAACGGGATTGGGATTGGCTTGATTGACCGTACGGAAGTGACAAGTGACGTTCCAATTCGCTTCTCCACAGCTGGTATCGGCGGGCCAAGTGCAGGTCTCATGTTTAGTCTCGCTATTTACACCCAGATAGCAGATCCAGGTCTTCGTAATGGTCGTATCGTTGCGGGAACGGGGACTATTGATCGGGACGGAAATGTTGGCGACATTGGTGGAATTGACAAAAAAGTAGTTGCAGCCTCTCGTCAGGGAGCCAACGTCTTTTTTGCCCCTGACAATCCAGTCACCGAGGAAGCAAAAAAAGCGGATCCCAATGCGAAAAGCAACTATGAAACAGCATTAGAAGCTGCTAAAACGATTAAAACAGAGATGAAAATCGTTCCCGTTAAGACTTTGCAGGATGCAATTGATTACCTTAAAAACAATCCCTAATTCGTAGAAAAATTGAAAACTAGCGCGCAAGCGGATAAGATGGTATAATAGTCAAATGGTTCAATTATTATTCACTCTAAGTAGTCATATACTCTTTATTTATTTGAGTTTTTACCTTTTGAAGGATCTTGTGAGATGGGAAAAGGTTTTAAAAGTGACCGCTACTAACACAAAAAAGGTTCGTTTGTTGGTAGGCTTCTTTAGTATTGTGATGGGCTACATCTTGAGTTCATTCTTTATCAGTTTGTACCAACTGTGGCAAGAAGCACTTAGAGGACTATTATAGAATCAAAAGTAAAGGAAACAACTATGGAAAAAATTGTGGTTCAAGGCGGGGATAATCGTCTGGTCGGGAGTGTGACGATCGAGGGAGCAAAGAATGCAGTCTTGCCCTTGTTGGCAGCGACTATTCTAGCAAGCAAGGGTAAGACAGTCTTGCAGAACGTCCCAATCTTGTCAGATGTTTTCACCATGAATCAAGTGGTTCGAGGTCTGAATGCCAAGGTGGACTTTGATGAGGAAGCTCATGTTGTCGAGGTTGATGCGACTGGTGATATCACGGAGGAAGCTCCATACAAGTATGTCAGCAAGATGCGTGCATCCATCGTTGTCTTGGGACCAATCCTTGCTCGTGTAGGCCATGCCAAAGTTTCTATGCCAGGGGGGTGCACCATCGGGAGTCGTCCCATCGACCTCCACCTCAAAGGTTTGGAAGCTATGGGGGCAAAGATTACCCAGACAGCTGGTTACATAGAAGCCAAGGCAGAACGCCTGCATGGCACTCATATCTACATGGACTTCCCAAGTGTCGGTGCAACACAAAACCTGATGATGGCGGCAACTCTAGCTGACGGTGTGACAGTGATAGAAAATGCTGCGCGTGAGCCGGAAATTGTTGACCTTGCTATTCTCCTTAATGAAATGGGAGCCAAGGTCAAGGGAGCTGGTACCGAAACAATCACAGTGACTGGTGTTGAGGAACTCCATGGTACGACCCACAATGTGGTACAGGACCGTATCGAAGCCGGAACCTTTATGGTGGCTGCAGCCATGACTGGCGGAGATGTCCTCGTTCGCGATGCAGTATGGGAACACAATCGCCCCTTGATTTCAAAACTACTTGAAATGGGCGTTGAAGTGACAGAGGAATCAGAAGGCATCCGTGTTCGTTCTCAACTTGAAAATCTCAAGGCTGTTCATGTAAAAACTTTACCACATCCAGGATTCCCAACAGATATGCAGGCGCAATTTACAGCTCTGATGACAGTCGCAAAAGGGGAATCCACCATGGTGGAAACAGTGTTTGAGAATCGCTTCCAACACTTGGAGGAAATGCGCCGTATGGGCTTGCACTCAGAGATTATCCGTGACACAGCTCGTATTGTTGGGGGACAGGCTTTACAGGGGGCAGAAGTTCTATCAACGGACCTTCGTGCCAGTGCTGCCTTGATTTTGACAGGTCTGGTGGCGCAGGGAGAAACAGTTGTTGGTAAATTAGTCCACCTTGATAGGGGTTACTACCGTTTCCATGAGAAATTGGCTCAGTTAGGAGCGAAGATTCAGCGAATCGAGGCAAATGATGAAGAAGAATAAAAACTTACGCTATGTACTCCGTCGTTTACTGTTGATTTTTATCGTACTATTGCTAGGCTTTCTGGCTTTAGGAATCGGCTTGATGGTTGGCTATGGTATCCTAGGAAAGGGACAGGATCCATGGGCTATCTTGTCTCCAGCAAAGTGGCAGGAATTGATTAGCAAATTTACAGGAAATTAGACTGGGAGACCAGTCTTTTTCTAAAGAAATAAGGAGAAAAATGGACAAAAAAACAAGACAAGCTCTGATAGGGTTACTTCTATTCTTACTCTTGGCTGCTGGAAGCTACTACATCAAGCAGATGCAGACAGCGCCAAACACCCCTAGAACCAAGGTTAGTCAGAAAAAACAAGCTTCAGAAGCTCCCGGTCAGGAGCTAGCTGAAAGTGTCTTAACTGAGTCAATCAAAAACCAAATCAAGGGTGATCTTGAGTGGAATGGAGCAGGGGCCTTCATTGTCAATGGCAATAAAACCAATCTAGATGCCAAGGTTTCCAGCAAACCCTATGCGGATAATAAAACAAAGATAGTTGGAAAAGAAACAGTCCCAACTGTTGCCAATGCCATCTTATCCAAAGCGACTCGGCAGTATAAAAATCGTGAAGAAACAGGCAACGGCTCAACCTCCTGGACGCCACCAGGATGGCATCAGGTCAAGAATCTAAAGGGAGTCTATACACATGCAGTTGATAGAGGACACCTGCTGGGCTATGCCTTGATAGGTGGTTTGGACGGTTTTGATGCCTCTACCAGCAACCCCAAGAACATTGCAGTCCAGACAGCTTGGGCCAACCAAGCACAGGCTGAGGATTCGACAGGTCAGAACTACTATGAGAGTTTGGTCAGAAAAGCCTTGGACCAAAATAAGAGGGTCCGTTATCGCGTGACGCTCCACTATGCGACAAATGAGGACCTAGTTCCATCCGCTTCACAAATCGAAGCCAAGTCTTCAGATGGCGAATTGGAATTCAATGTCCTAATCCCCAATGTTCAAAAGGGAATCCAGCTTGATTACCAAACGGGTCAAGTAACAGTGACGGATTAGAAACAATAGATACAATAAAAATAGCTCCTTTGTCTTCTAGAGGCAGGGGAGTAGTTCTTTATTTAAATGAAAAATAATGTGAATCCTGATGGATTTTATGATATAATGGAACACAAGATACTATTTTAGGAGAAGGACTATGGAAGACCCGAGCAGTCAGAATTTGTTGCTACAGTTTGTATTGTTATTTATCTTGACCCTGTTAAATGCTTTTTTCTCAGCCACTGAAATGGCGATGGTGTCACTAAACCGTTCCCGAGTGGAGCAAAAGGCAGAAGAGGGAGACAAACGTTACATTCGTTTGTTAAAGGTACTTGAAAATCCTAACCACTTTTTATCAACCATTCAAGTCGGTATCACCTTGATCACGATCTTGTCAGGGGCAAAATTGGCAGATACACTTGGACAAGTAATTGCCTCTTGGATGGGGAATGGAGAAACAACTTATGCCATTGCAAGTTTCCTCTCTTTGGCATTCTTGACCTACATCTCTATTGTTTTTGGTGAACTCTATCCTAAACGGATTGCCCTTAATCTAAAAGATGCCTTAGCCATTCGCTCTGTTCCGATTATCATTGGGCTTGGGAAGATTGTCAGTCCCTTTGTCTGGTTGTTATCTGCTTCAACCAATCTCTTGAGTCGTTTAACGCCAATGACCTTTGATGATGCGGATGAAAAAATGACTCGAGATGAAATTGAGTACATGTTGACCAAAAGTGAGGAAACTTTGGATGCAGACGAAATCGAGATGTTACAAGGGATTTTCTCTCTAGATGAGCTGATGGCGAGAGAAGTCATGGTTCCTCGGACGGATGCCTTTATGGTGGATATTCAGGATGATAGTCAAACCATTATCCAAAGTATTCTAAAGCAAAATTTCTCACGTATCCCTGTTTATGATGGGGATAAGGACAATGTGATTGGTTTGATTCATACCAAGCGTTTGCTAAACGCTGCCTATGCAGATGGCTTTGAAAATATTGTCTGGAAGAAGATCTTACAAGATCCACTCTTTGTTCCTGAAACTATTTTTGTGGATGACTTGCTAAAAGAATTGCGAAATACCCAAAGACAAATGGCCATTTTGCTCGATGAATATGGTGGTATGGCTGGTTTGGTAACTCTGGAAGATCTTTTAGAAGAGATTGTCGGTGAGATTGATGACGAGACCGATAGGGCAGAAATCGAAGTCCATCAAATCGGTGAGGACACCTATATTGTACAGGGAACCATGAATCTTAACGACTTCAATAACTACTTTGGTGTCGAACTAGAAAGCGATGATGTGGATACCATCGCCGGTTATTATTTGACGGGTGTTGGTACGATTCCAACAACTGAAAAAATCAGTTATGAACTGGTCAGTCAAAACAAGCAAATCGTCCTGACCAACGATAAGGTGAAAAATGGACGTGTTACCAAGGTAAAAGTTCAAATCACAGAACTAGAACTTGAAGAAGAAACAGAATAAAGCAGTGACTTGAGTCACTGCTTTTTGTAAATCTAGATGGTAGGTTCAGTTATACCCCATTTATTAGGAATAATAAAAAAGCCCGGTTTTACGAGCTTTTCATTTGGTTAATTCCTGTTAATTCAGGTACTGAAAGGCGGTAGACGGATTTGAACCGACGATCAAGCTTTTGCAGAGCCGTGCCTTACCACTTGGCTATACCGCCTCAACGTTTATTATTATACCTTGAAAATCATTTCCCGTCAATAGTTTCTTATTCTAAAATCCAATTTAAGAAAACAGATGATGAT
The DNA here is from genome assembly GCF_015561235.1 of Streptococcus oralis. Taxonomy (GTDB): domain Bacteria; phylum Bacillota; class Bacilli; order Lactobacillales; family Streptococcaceae; genus Streptococcus; species Streptococcus oralis_BK. The sequence continues at coordinate 54,932 of NZ_JADMTC010000003.1, forward strand.
TGAGGAAGTGAGAAAAATCTTGTAAAAATCCCGTTCTAAAGAGGGTCAGACTAGAAAATATTTCTTGCAGAAACAAACAAAGAATGTAGAAATTTTGACAAATAGAAGTTTTTTGAGGAAATGCGCCTAAATATTCTGAAAATTCGTTTACTTTTTAAAAAATATATGTTATAATTTCCAATAAGCCTAAATTTTTCAAGAGGAGTTAAAAACATGAAAAAAAGTAGAGTATTTGTTGCAGCAGGAGTTGCTTTATTAGCGGCAGGAGTACTAGCTGCTTGTGGTTCTTCAAAATCATCTGATTCAACAGCGCCAAAAAATTATGGCTATGTTTATTCAGCTGACCCAGAAACGTTGGATTACCTCATTTCAGGGAAACAAAGTACTAAGATTGCCACTTCAAATGGTATCGATGGTCTCTTCACAAACGACAAGTATGGGAATCTAGTCCCTGCAGTTGCAGAAGACTGGTCCGTTTCAAAAGACGGTTTGACTTATACCTACAAGATTCGTAAAGGTGTTAAATGGATGACATCAGATGGTGAAGAGTATGCTGAAGTAACAGCCAAAGACTTTGTAAATGGCTTGAAACACGCAGCTGATAAAAAATCAGAAGCAATTTACCTAGCAGAAAATTCTGTTAAAGGATTGTCTGATTATTTAGCAGGTAATACAAAAGACTTTTCTTCAGTAGGTGTGAAAGCAGTTGATGATTATACTCTTGAGTATACTTTGAACCAACCAGAACCATACTGGAACTCTAAGATGGCCTACGCAATCTTCTGGCCATTGAACGAAGAATTTGAAAAATCAAAAGGATCTGACTTTGCTAAAGCGACTGACCCTACATCATTGCTTTACAATGGTCCGTTCTTACTGAAAGGTTTGACTGCTAAGTCTTCTATTGAGTTCGCTAAGAATGAAAATTACTGGGACAAAGATAATGTTCACATTGATAAAGTAACCCTTGCTTACTATGATGGTTCAGACCAAGAGTCAATTGAACGTAACTTTACAAGTGGAGCTTATAGCTATGCCCGTCTTTATCCAACAAGTTCAAACTACTCTAAAGTAGAAGAAACCTACAAGGAAAATATCTTCTACACCCCATCAGGACCTGGTATTGGTGGTTTGGGTGTGAATATTGACCGCCAAGGTTACAAATACACTTCTAAGACAACTGACGAAGAGAAGACTTCTACTAAGAAAGCCCTTCTTAACAAGGACTTCCGTCAAGCCTTGAACTTTGCCTTTGACCGTACGTCTTATTCAGCTCAAGTAAATGGTAAAGAAGGTGCTCCTCGTGCCGTTCGTAACCTCTTTGTAAAACCAGACTTTGTCTCTGCAGGCGAAAAAACTTTCGGTGACTTGGTAACTGAAAAGATGGCGGCTTACGGTGATGAATGGAAGAATGTAAACTTTGCGGATGGTCAAGATGGACTTTTCAACGCCGATAAAGCCAAAGCCGAATTTGCCAAAGCTAAAACAGCATTGCAAGCAGAAGGTGTGAAATTCCCTATCCACTTGGATATCCCAGTAGACCAAACATCTAAAAACTATATCGCACGTATTCAATCCTTCAAACAATCCGTTGAGACAGTACTTGGAGAAGAAAACGTAGTCATCGATATCCAACAAATCACTACAGATGAACTACAGAATATTACATACTACGCAGCTAGCGCAGCGGCAGAAGATTGGGATCTCTCAGGTGCTGTTGGATGGAACCCTGACTATGAAGATCCATCAACTTACCTTGATATCTTGAAAACAACGAATGCTGAACAAACAAAAACCTATATGGGTTACGAAGGTGCAGATAATGCTGCAGCGGCTCAAGTTGGTTTGAAAGAATACGATAAGTTAGTTGATGAAGCAGGAAAAGAAACAAGTGACTTGAATGTTCGTTATGAAAAATATGCGGCTGCCCAAGCTTGGTTGACAGATAGCTCACTCTTCTTGCCAGCTATGTCATCAAGTGGTGCTGCACCAATCATTTCTCGTGTTGTGCCTTTCTCTGCATCATACAGTCAATCTGGAGATAAGGGCTCAGACGTATACTTTAAGTATATTCAGTTACAAGACAAGGTTGTAACAAAAGCTGATTATGAACAAGCTCGTGAAAAATGGCTCAAAGAGAAAAAAGAATCAAACGAAAAAGTTCAAAAAGAATTGGCTAATCACGTTAAATAAATAACTCTCAAGAGAACTTTCTCTCCATGAGGAGAAGGTTCTTTTGGGATTTTAAAAGGAAACGATATGAAGAAATATATTTTTATGCGTGTATTGCGTTCATTGTTGTCTATTTTCTTGGTGACAACCTTGACATACACAATTATTTATACGATGGTTCCTCGAAAATTGATTTTCAAGCAGGATACCAACTATAACAAGATTGCAACGACGCCGGACAAGCGGGATAATTATGAAAATACCGTTTATGAACGGATGGGTTATATCGAGTACTACGATACCAAAGAGTTGCAAGAAAGAGCGAGCACGATGGACTCATCTGTAACAGTGGATGCCAATGATACCAATAAGGCAATCTATGAAAAATACATCAACCAACTAGGAAATGGTTGGACACTCGGTGTGTTCTCAGAAAGTGGTCAATTCTATGCTACGCGTGAAATTCCAATTTTTGAACGTGTTTTCAAATTCTATGCGAACTTGATTGATATTGATCATCCAAACAAGATTCAAGACCCTGAAAATCCAAACTTGCAACGTTATCTTCGTTTTGAAAATGATCCTGCTATCGGTTGGTCATTGGTTGGTTCAGGTACAAAACATAAATACCTTTTGTATTTCAACAATCAATTCCCATTTATACACCAAAACTTTGTGAACATTAACTTGGGAGATTCTTACCCAACTTATGCAAACACACCAGTGCTTCAAGTTATCACACAAGGTCAGGGACAAACTAAGACATCAGAAGTTCAATTCCCTACAGGTAAAAAGACTTCATCTGTAGATATTTACTCTCGTACCTACAAATCTCCAAGTCAAGCAGACGCGCGTGAAGTAGCCAACTATGGTAAAGACGATCCATATACAGCTACAGAAAGCAATTATCAATACCCATCTATGATTGCAAGTTCAGCTGTTGCTGGTTTGATCGGTTTGATTATTTCGTATGCGATTGCGATTCCACTTGGATCTGCCATGGCTCGCCACAAGAATACTTGGATTGATAGCTTCTCGACAGGTGCTCTTACCTTCTTGCTTGCCCTTCCAACGATTGCCTTGGTTTATATCGTGCGTTTGATTGGCTCATCTATTGGTCTGCCTGATTCATTCCCTATCTTGGGGGCTGGAGATTGGCGTTCATATGTCTTGCCAGCAGTCATTCTAGGTTTGTTGGGTGCGCCAAGTACAGCTATCTGGATTCGTCGTTACATGATCGACTTGCAATCTCAGGACTTTGTACGTTTTGCGCGTGCCAAAGGTTTGTCTGAAAAAGAAATTTCAAATAAACACATCTTTAAAAACGCCATGGTTCCTTTGGTTTCAGGTATTCCTGGTGCCGTAATCGGGGTTATCGGTGGTGCAACATTGACAGAAACAGTCTTTGCTTTCCCAGGTATGGGTAAAATGTTGATTGACTCTGTTAAGGCATCAAATAACTCAATGGTAGTTGGTCTTGTCTTCATCTTCACATGTATTTCTATCTTCTCACTCTTTGTAGGAGATATCTGGATGACCATGCTTGACCCACGTATTAAATTGACAGAGAAAGGAGGCAAATAATGTCAACAATCGATAAAGAAAAATTTCAGTTCGTAAAACGTGACGATTTTGCCTCTGAAACAATTGACGCCCCTGCCTATTCATACTGGGGTTCTGTATTTAGACAATTTCTAAAGAAAAAATCAACAGTCATTATGTTGGGGATTTTGGTTGCCATTATCTTGATGAGTTTTATTTACCCAATGTTCTCAGATTTTGATTTCAACGATGTAAGTAAGGTCAATGACTTCTCTGCTCGTTTTATCAAGCCCAATGCTGAACATTGGTTTGGTACAGATAGCAATGGTAAATCCTTGTTTGATGGGGTTTGGTTTGGTGCGCGTAATTCAATTCTTATCTCTGTAATTGCCACTTTTATCAACCTTGTGATCGGGGTTATTGTTGGTGGAATTTGGGGAATTTCAAAATCTGTAGACCGTGTCATGATGGAAGTTTATAACATTATTTCAAACATTCCATCTCTCTTGATTGTCATTGTCTTGACTTACTCAATCGGTGCTGGTTTCTGGAATCTGATTTTTGCCATGAGTGTGACAACTTGGATTGGGATTGCTTATATGATTCGTATCCAAATCATGCGTTACCGTGACTTGGAATACAATCTTGCTTCCCAAACACTTGGAACACCAACCTTTAAAATCATCGTTAAAAATATCATGCCACAATTGGTATCCGTTATTGTTTCTACGATGACCTTGATGTTGCCAAGCTTCATCTCTTATGAAGCCTTCCTCTCCTTCTTTGGATTGGGATTGCCTGTAACAGTGCCAAGTCTGGGACGCTTGATCTCAGATTACTCACAAAACGTTACGACCAACGCTTACTTATTCTGGATTCCGTTGACAACCTTGATCTTGGTGTCCCTATCTCTCTTCGTTGTTGGTCAAAACCTAGCGGATGCTAGTGATCCACGTACACATAGATAGGAGTAGACATGACAAAAGAAAATAATGTAATTTTGACTGCTCGTGATATTGTCGTGGAATTTGACGTTCGTGACAAAGTTCTGACAGCTATCCGAGGAGTGTCTCTGGACCTGATTGAAGGAGAAGTTCTGGCCTTGGTAGGTGAGTCCGGTTCTGGTAAATCTGTTTTAACAAAAACCTTTACAGGGATGTTAGAAGACAATGGACGTATTGCCCAAGGAAGCATCGACTATCGTGGACAAGACTTGACCGCTCTTACTTCTAACAAGGAATGGGAGAAGATTCGTGGTGCTAAAATTGCGACCATCTTCCAAGATCCTATGACAAGTTTGGACCCAATCAATACAATCGGTAGCCAAATCACTGAAGTTATCGTTAAACACCAAGGAAAAACAGCTAAGGAAGCCAAAGAGATGGCAATCGACTATATGAATAAGGTCGGAATCCCAGATGCTGAAAAACGTTTTGAAGAGTATCCTTTCCAATATTCTGGAGGGATGCGCCAACGTATCGTTATTGCGATTGCCCTTGCCTGTCGTCCAGATATCTTGATCTGTGACGAGCCAACAACGGCCCTTGATGTAACCATTCAAGCGCAAATCATTGATTTGCTTAAAACCTTGCAAAATGAGTACCACTTTACCATTATTTTTATCACCCATGACCTTGGTGTGGTAGCAAGTATTGCCGATAAGGTAGCGGTTATGTATGCTGGTGAAATTGTAGAATATGGAACTGTTGAGGAAGTTTTCTACGACCCACGTCATCCATATACTTGGAGTCTCTTGTCTAGCTTGCCTCAGCTTGCTGATGATAAAGGGGAATTGTACTCTATCCCAGGAACACCACCGTCTCTTTATACTGAGTTGAAAGGTGATGCCTTTGCCCTTCGTTCAGATTATGCGATGCAAATTGACTTTGAACAGAAAGCACCTCAGTTTTCAGTCACGGATACCCACTGGGCTAAGACTTGGTTGCTTCATGAGAATGCTCCTAAAGTTGAAAAACCTGGGGTCATTGCAGATTTGCATGACAAGATTCGTGATAAAATGGGCTTTGCTCATCTAGAAGACTAGGAGGAAGGAAATGTCTGAAAAATTAGTAGAAATTAAAGATTTAGAAATTTCCTTCGGTGAAGGAAGTAAGAAGTTTGTCGCGGTTAAAAACGCCAACTTCTTTATCAACAAGGGAGAAACCTTCTCTCTTGTAGGTGAGTCTGGTAGTGGGAAAACAACCATTGGTCGTGCTATTATTGGTCTAAATAATACTAGTAAAGGTGAAATCATCTTTGATGGTCATAAAATTAATGGGAAAAAATCTCATAAGGAATCATCAGATTTGATCCGTCGCATCCAGATGATTTTCCAGGACCCTGCAGCCAGCTTGAATGAGCGTGCAACAGTTGACTATATCATCTCTGAAGGTCTTTACAACTACCACTTGTTCAAAGACGAAGAAGATCGAAAAGAAAAAGTTCAAAAGATGATTCATGAAGTTGGGCTTTTGAAAGAACACTTGACCCGTTACCCACACGAGTTTTCTGGTGGTCAACGCCAGCGTATCGGGATTGCCCGTGCTCTTGTGATGGAACCTGATTTCGTTATTGCGGATGAGCCAATTTCAGCCTTGGACGTATCAGTGCGTGCGCAAGTCTTAAACTTGCTCAAGAAGTTCCAAAAAGAGTTGGGCTTGACTTATCTCTTTATCGCCCATGACTTGTCAGTTGTTCGCTTTATCTCAGATCGTATCGCGGTTATCTATAAGGGAGTTATCGTCGAAGTTGCGGAGACAGAGGAGTTGTTTAACAATCCTGTCCACCCATATACTCAGGCGCTTCTATCTGCTGTGCCGATTCCAGACCCAATCTTGGAACGCAAGAAAGTCTTGAAAGTTTACGATCCTGACCAACATGACTATGAGACAGACAAGCCATCTATGGTAGAGATTCGTCCAGGTCACTATGTTTGGGCTAACCAAGCGGAACTTGCTCGATACAAAGAAGCTCTTAAAAAATAAACAGACTAGGAGAGGACCGAAAGGTCTTCTCATTTTTTATAGAAAAATTTCCCCTTCTACTAGCTTGTAAAAGGGGAATTGTATTATCATTAGCGTTTAGACCAGGTACGTCTCATAAAGAGTAGCAAAATTGGGTAAATCTCTAAGCGACCTGCAATCATTGCAAAGGAGAGGAGGATTTTAGAGATGGGGCTAAAGATGGCAAAACTCGAGGTCGTACCTAGAATAGGTCCGATATTGTTAAAACAGCTGAAGACAGCACTGGTCACGACTAGAAAATCATTGCTATCAAGACTGACGATAAAGATGAGAGAGAGAATAATCATCATATAGATAGCAAAATATTTAAGAATCTTGTGCTGGGTATCCTTATCAATCACAGTTTTATTGACGTGTAGAGTCAAAACACGGTGAGGGGATAAGATGGACAAAATCTGATTTTTTGCGATTTTAGAGAGGATAAGTCCTCTGATCACCTTAAGACCACCTGCAGTTGAGCCAGCTGATCCACCGATTCCCATGAGGAAGAGGAGGATAAATTGGGAGAAGAGGGGCCAGTTGGTAATATCTCCGTAACCAAAACCTGTTGTCGTGATGATATTGGAAACCTGGAAGAAGGCCATTTCAACACTCTTAGAGACACCTTGATAGAGGTGGAGTGTATTAAGCGTAATCAAGCCTGTAGAAACTAGGACAATGATGATATATGCTCGTAGTTCTTCATCTCCCAAGAAAGCCTTAACCCGACGGAGCATGAGGTAGTAGTAGAGATTGAAGTTAACCCCAAAAACCAGAACTCCGATACTAACTAGGTAGGTGATGAGTGAGCTACCGTAGTGGGCAATTCCGTCGTTATAGACGGTAAAGCCCCCAGTTCCTGCCGTTCCCATAGCGATGACAAAGCTATCAAATAGGGACATACCAGCTAGATAGTAGATGACTACAAAAAGTGAGAAGAGCCCTAAATAAAGCAGATAGAGGATCTGGGCAGTATTTTTTAGTTTGGATACAACCTTACCGAAGACAGGCCCAGGGACCTCAGCCTTCATCACCTCTAAGTGACTATTCTTGGCATTGTCCATAATGGCAAGCGCGAAGACGAGTACCCCCATCCCTCCAATCAAGTGAGTAAAACTTCGCCAGAAGAGGAGGGAACGGCTGAGAACAGAAACGTCGTTCAGAATAGTTGCTCCAGTAGTTGTAAAGCCAGAACTGATTTCAAAGAAGGCATCGATGACACTTGGGATTTGTCCTGAAAAGACAAAGGGAAGCGCTCCAAAGAAAGACCATAGAATCCAACAGAGGGCGACGATTAAGACTCCCTCCTTAGTATAAATTCGCTGATTTTTGGGTTTCCGTAAAATTCCCAAGCTACCAAGAAGTATTAAAATTCCAATTGTTGTAAAGAGAGCTGTAAATACTTGGCTGGATTCTTGATAATAGGTTGCTACGCTAACGGGCACTAGGAGGAGAATCGCCTCAATCAAGAGAAGTTTTGAGAGGAGGTAACGAATCATACTTTTATTCATCTTTTACCTCTCAATCAGATCATAAATCTTGGTGATATTTGGTAATAAGGTCGTCACGAGTAACTGATCTCCTACCTCAAGCCTATCCTCTCCAGTAGGGAAGATTGTTTTTCCTTTTCGGATAATGGCTGCGATGAGAACCCCTTTCTTCAATTTCAGATGTGAAAGAGGTTTGGCAGTCATTTTATTAGCTTCCTTAATTTGGAATTGAAGAGTTTCAATTTGACCGTTTGCTAGATGGTGCATGGCTTGAAGGTCTGAGTATTGAGCGTTTACTCGACCACGGATAAAGTGCATAATGGTATCCACTGCGATGCTTTTAGGTGTGATGATACTTGAAAAATCAGGTGCATGGATAATCTCTAAAAGGCTAGTTCGATTCACCTTAGTGATATTCTTATGGACACCAACACGGTCTAAGAACATAGAGGTAATGATGTTTTCCTCATCAACCCCAGTCAAAGTTGCAACTGCATCATAGTTGGGAGCACTTTCCTCAAGTAAGATATCTTTGGCAGTTCCATCTCCCTGCACAATATAGAGATTTGGAAATTTTTCACTGAAGAGACGAGCTCTCTCAGGATTAATCTCGATAACTTTAGTGTCAATACGGCTATCTTTTAAAATGCCAAGTAGGTAATAAGCAATTTTTCCAGCACCAACGATGAGTAAGCTTTTCACTGCACGTGATTTGAAATAGTTATGGAAGAGCATCATATCCACACGATTCCCAGTAACAAAAATTCTATCTCTATCCTGAATCGTGATATCACCGCTCGGAATCATAAGTTGATGATCTCGTTCCATAGCGCAGACAATGATATTGCCAAATTTTTTACGAAAATCTGAGATTGGCATTTGACAGAGACCACTGGAATCTTTGACAACAAACTCCATCAGGTTGACCCGTCCCCCTGAGAACCGCTCAACTGAGAGTGCATTAGGGAAATCAATGATATTTGAGATAGCACGAGCGGCTAGGAGTTCTGGGTTGACGATAAGTGAGAAACCAAGAATATTTTTCTCTTTGAAATAGGCATTGGAGTATTCAGGATTTCGCACCCGAACGATAGTTTCTTTAGCGCCCATTTTTTTAGCAAGTACTGCTGAAATCATATTCACTTCATCGTGTTCCGTTAGAGCGATAAAGATATCACACTCTTGAACGCCGGCTTGCTCTAAGATAGCAAAGTCTGCTCCATTTCCAAGGAATCCCATGATATCAAAGCGACTGACAATATGATCGAGAACAGCCTCATCTTGTTCGATGAGGACAACGTCGTGTTTTTCTGCAACCAATGAACGACAGAGGGCGAAACCGACTTTCCCTCCACCAACAAGGACAATTTTCATATAAAAACCCTACTTTTTCATGATGTAACTATCATACCCTTTTTTCGCAAAAAATGCACTTGCCAAGCCATTTTAGAGGATAAGAAAAGCCTTTTTTAAGTTTTAAAAGATAAAATTGCTCACCTTTCATAGAAATGTCTATTATATGAAATGATTTCGCTCATTTAATATCCTTTCTCAGAAAAAGAATGACTAAGTATGGAAATATTATCAAAAAAGTAAAAAAATCAAGTCATTTCTATTGACAATGATTCTGAAAGTGTTATACTAAGAAAGTAGTTTCGCTGATTTACTTCAAACCTGTTGTGAGGTAAGTTAACGACGCCTTAACCACGCTGTTTGCTGAGCTTGACTCCGGGCAGTGTGGCTATTTTTTTGCAATGATAAAAGGAAGCCAATTATGACAAATCACATTGTTTTATTTGAACCTCAGATTCCACAAAATACTGGCAACATTGCGCGTACTTGCGCCGCGACCAATTCTCCTCTTCACATCATCAAACCAATGGGATTTCCGATTGATGACCGCAAGATGAAGCGAGCTGGGTTGGATTATTGGGATAAGCTAGAGATTTATTTTTACGACAGTTTGGAAGATTTTATGTCTCAGATGAAGGGTAAACTCTATTTAATTTCAAAATTTGCTGAAAAAGTGTATTCTGAGGTAGATTTATCGACTGACGAAGACCATTATTTTCTCTTTGGACGTGAGGATAAGGGTTTGCCAGAGGACTTTATGCGTGAACATCCAGAGAAAGCTCTCCGTATCCCGATGAATGATGAACATGTCCGCAGTCTCAATGTGTCTAATACCGTCTGCATGATTGTCTACGAAGCCCTTCGCCAGCAGAACTTTGCAGGTCTTGAGCTTGTTCACGTTTATGAAACAGATAAATTGAAATAATCAAAATGCTTGCACTTGCAAGCGTTTTTTGTTATGATTAAAGGGTCTTCAGGGCTGGGTGAGATTCCCGACCGGCGGTGACTTTAACTAGCTATTCTGGCTTACTCTTCGTTGTCTTGTCTCGATATACTCAAGTATTATCTTCGACTGCGACGCCTAGATTAATCCAAAATATCTTAGTTAAAGAAGTCCGCGAGCGCAAGCTGATGTGGTGCGATTCCACAACCGACAGTATAGTCTGGATGGGAGAAGACGAAAGAATGGCTTTGTCTGTTCTGATGAGTTTATAGATGAATTGCAACCGCTTGCTCAAATGAGTGAGAGGGAACTTTTGGGATATAAAAAGTGAGAATAGATAGAGGGATCCTTTCCAACTTCTTCTGATTTTATAGAAAATTGGAGGAACCTGTTATGACAAACACACGTCGAATTTCGACCATTGCGATTTTATCAGCCATTTCATTTGTGCTGATGTACTTTGACTTTCCGCTCTTGCCAGCGGCAACCTTCCTCAAGATCGAGTTTAGTATCTTGCCAGTCCTTGTGGGCTTGGTGGTGATGGATTTGCCAGCTGCACTAGGAATTCTCTTGCTTCGCTCACTCTTGAAGTTGCTTCTGAATAGCCAAGGAGTGAATACCTACATTGGGTTGCCAATGAATATCGTAGCTTTGGGAGTTTTTGTTATCGCCTTTGGTTTGATTTGGAAAAAGGAGCGTAGCACTCTTCGTTTCCTACTAGCATCTCTAGCGGGGACTATCGGATTGACTGTGGCTATGTTGGTACTCAACTATGTCTATGCTGTTCCTTTGTACGCGAAGTTTGCCAACTTTGATATTGGAAAAATTATAGGACTTTCCAATTACCTCATGACCATGGTCTTGCCTTTTAACTTGATTGAGGGTGTAATCTTTGCCGTTTCATTCTGGTTGTTGTACGTCCTCTTGAAACCAACCTTAAAACATTATGAGAGATAAACAAACATTTTTAATGAAGGGCAGTTTTGCCCTTTTACTTTTCGTCCTTCTTGGCTATATGGTCAAGTTTTACCCCGAAACGCTGGTCGGTTTTGACCAACCGATTCAGACAGCTATTCGTGGGGATTTGCCAGATTATTTGACAGTTCTGTTCCGAGCCCTTACACGCCTGATCGATATCCCAGTGATTATCACCTGGGTTGCCATTGCAGCCGTTATCTTTTATCGTAAGCAGTGGAAGATAGAAAGCTACTTCATGGTGGGCAATCTAGCCTTAGCCGGTCTTTTAATCGTGACTTTTAAAAATGTCTACCAGCGACCACGACCAGCTATCTTACATCTAGTCGAGGAGAAGGGATTTTCCTTCCCAAGTGGGCATTCTCTGGCTGTAACTTTGATGGTCGGCACTCTGATTGTCATTCTCAGTCAACGGATGAAAAATCCAGTCTGGAGAAAAATCGTGCAAATCGTGCTGGGTTTCTACCTAGTCAGTGTCCTGGTGTCAAGGGTCTATCTGGGAGTTCACTATCCATCAGATGTCCTTGCTAGTCTCTGTGTAGGCTTGGGAGTCCTGTTTATAGAGTTTCCTTTCTATGATAAGCTCCGCTTCCAATGGCGATTTAAAGGCAAGCAGAAGTGAGATAGGTCTTGCAAGAATGGTAAAAATTTGATAAACTATGTAGTAATTGAATAGGAATCCGCAAGACTAGTAACTCAAGGGAAGTATATCAGGGAGGAGAGCCATGACTGCAAGCTCTCTATATGAAAGCTGAGTGAATTCACTTGCGCATGGATTTAGAAATGAAGGTCTGACTTGTCAGATGAAAACGGATGGTACCGCGTGTCAACGCTCCGAGTGGAGTTTTTGACATGTGGTTTTCTTTTTATCTACGAGCGACTGATGGAGGAATTATGTCAACTATTGAAGAACAATTAAAAGCGCTTCGTGAAGAAACGCTGGCTAGCTTGAAGCAGATTACTGCTGAAAATGAAAAAGAGATGCAAGAATTACGTGTCTCTGTCCTTGGGAAAAAAGGTTCACTGACTGAAATCCTTAAAGGGATGAAGGATGTATCGGCTGAAATGCGCCCTGTCATCGGGAAACACGTCAATGAAGCTCGTGATGTCTTGACGGCTGCCTTTGAAGAAACAGCGAAACTCTTGGAAGAAAAGAAAGTAGCTGCGCAATTAGCTAGCGAGAGTATTGATGTGACGCTTCCAGGTCGCCCAGTTGCGACTGGTCACCGTCACGTTTTAACACAAATCAGTGAAGAAATCGAAGATATTTTCATTGGGATGGGTTACCAAGTCGTGGATGGTTTTGAAGTTGAGCAAGACTACTATAACTTTGAGCGTATGAACCTTCCAAAAGACCACCCAGCCCGTGATATGCAGGATACTTTCTATATCACAGAAGAAATCTTGCTTCGTACTCACACGTCTCCAGTTCAGGCGCGTGCTATGGATGCTCATGATTTTTCAAAAGGTCCTTTGAAAATGATCTCACCAGGACGTGTGTTCCGTCGTGATACGGACGATGCAACCCACAGTCACCAGTTCCACCAAATCGAAGGCTTGGTTGTTGGGAAAAATATCTCTATGGCAGACCTTCAAGGAACGCTTCAGTTGATTGTGCAAAAAATGTTTGGTGAAGAGCGTCAGATCCGTCTGCGTCCATCTTACTTCCCATTCACAGAGCCATCTGTTGAGGTGGATGTTTCCTGCTTCAAGTGTGGTGGAGATGGCTGTAACGTATGTAAGAAAACAGGTTGGATCGAAATCATGGGTGCTGGTATGGTTCACCCACGTGTCCTTGAGATGAGTGGTATCGATGCGACAGTATACTCTGGTTTTGCCTTTGGCCTTGGACAAGAGCGTGTAGCTATGCTCCGTTATGGTATCAACGATATCCGTGGCTTCTACCAAGGAGATGTCCGCTTCTCAGAACAGTTTAAATAATGATTAGAAAAGTAGAAATCGCAGATGTTGGACTGTTGGCTAAAATTGCCAAACAAACCTTTCGTGAAACATTTGCTCATGATAATACGGAAGAGCAGTTACAGGAATACTTTGAAGAGGCTTATAGTCTGAAAACTTTGTCAACTGAGTTGGGAAATCCTGACTCTGAAACCTATTTCATTATGCATGAAGAGGAGATAGCTGGTTTTCTCAAAGTCAACTGGGGAAGTGCTCAAACTGAGAGAGAATTAGAGGACGCTTTTGAAATTCAACGTCTCTATGTGCTACAAAAATTCCAAGGATTTGGACTTGGTAAGCAGCTTTTTGAATTTGCTCTGGAACTTGCTACAAAAAATAGTTTTTCCTGGGCTTGGCTAGGTGTTTGGGAGCATAATACAAAAGCTCAAGCGTTTTATAATCGATATGGTTTTGAAAAATTTAGCCAACATCATTTTATGGTTGGTCAAAAAGTAGATACGGATTGGTTACTGAAAAAGAAATTAAGGTAAGAAGATGATTCTTCTATTGAAATGATAGGAAAGGAAAAGAACCAGAGTGGCAACTGTCATTCTGGAGAACTAAATTATGTTAGTATCTTATAAATGGTTAAAAGAGTTGGTGGACATTGATGTGCCATCACAAGAGTTGGCTGAAAAAATGTCAACCACAGGAATCGAGGTAGAAGGTGTCGAATCGCCTGCTGCTGGTCTCTCAAAAATTGTCGTCGGTGAGGTCTTGTCTTGCGAAGATGTGCCAGAAACTCACCTTCATGTTTGTCAAGTTAACGTTGGCGAAGAAGAAACTCGTCAAATCGTTTGTGGTGCACCGAATGTCCGTGCTGGTATCAAGGTTATGGTGGCTCTTCCAGGTGCCCGCATCGCAGATAACTACAAAATCAAAAAAGGTAAAATCCGTGGCTTAGAGTCACTAGGGATGATCTGTTCACTTGGTGAATTGGGGATTTCTGACTCCGTTGTTCCAAAGGAATTCGCAGATGGCATCCAAATCTTGCCAGAAGATGCAGTACCAGGTGAGGAGGTATTCTCATATCTAGACTTGGATGATGAAATCATCGAACTTTCAATCACCCCTAACCGTGCGGACGCCCTTTCTATGCGTGGAGTGGCTCACGAAGTAGCAGCTATCTATGACAAGGCAGTTAGCTTTAAAGAATTCAGTTTAACAGAAACAAATGAAAGTGCAGCAGATGCTCTTTCTGTAGGGATTGAAACAGATAAGGCGCCATACTATGCGGCCCGTATCTTGGACAATGTGACCATCGCACCAAGTCCACAGTGGTTACAAAATCTCCTCATGAACGAAGGTATCCGTCCCATCAATAATGTGGTCGACGTGACCAACTATATCCTACTCTACTTTGGTCAGCCTATGCATGCCTTTGACTTGGATACCTTTGAAGGGACTGACATCCGTGTACGTGAAGCGCGTGCTGGTGAAAAATTGGTGACCTTGGATGGTGAAGAACGTGACTTGGAAACAAATGATTTAGTGATCACTGTCGCAGACAAACCAGTAGCCCTTGCAGGTGTTATGGGCGGAGAGGCTACAGAAATCTCTGAAAAATCTAGTCGTGTTGTCCTTGAAGCTGCTGTTTTCAATGGCAAATCCATCCGCAAGACTAGCGGACGCCTCAACCTTCGTTCGGAATCCTCTTCTCGCTTTGAAAAAGGGATCAACGTGGCAACTGTTAACGAAGCCCTTGATGCGGCGGCTAGCATGATTGCTGATCTTGCAGGTGCGACAGTGCGTAAGGGCATCGTTTCAGCAGGAGAGCTTGATACTTCAGATGTGGAAGTTTCTTCGACTCTTGCAGATGTTAACCGCGTCCTTGGTACAGAACTTTCCTATGCTGATGTGGAAGATGTCTTCCGTCGTCTTGGCTTTGGCCTTTCTGGCAATGCAGAAAGCTTTACAGTCAGCGTCCCCCGTCGTCGTTGGGATATTACCATCGAAGCAGACCTCTTTGAAGAAATCGCTCGTATCTATGGATATGACCGCTTGCCAGCCAGTCTTCCAAAAGACGATGGTACAGCTGGTGAATTGACTGCGACACAAAAATTGCGTCGCCAAGTTCGTACCATCGCTGAAGGAGCAGGTTTGACAGAGATTATTACCTACGCTCTGACCACGCCTGAAAAAGCAGTTGAGTTCACAGCTCAACCAAGTAACCTTACAGAACTCATGTGGCCAATGACAGTGGACCGTTCTGTCCTCCGTCAAAATATGGTCTCAGGTATCCTTGATACCGTTGCCTACAACGTGGCTCGTAAGAACAAAAACTTGGCTCTTTACGAGATTGGAAAAGTCTTTGAACAAACAGGCAATCCAAAAGAAGATCTACCAAACGAGATCAATAGTTTTGCCTTTGCCTTAACCGGCTTGGTTGCAGAAAAAGATTTCCAAACGGCAGCAGTTCCAGTTGATTTCTTCTATGCTAAGGGAATCCTTGAAGCCCTCTTTACTCGCTTGGGACTAGAAGTGACCTATGCAGCAACAGCTGAGATTGCAAGTCTACATCCAGGACGTACGGCCGTGATTTCACTTGGCGACCAAGTTCTTGGTTTCCTTGGCCAAGTGCATCCAGTTACTGCCAAGGCTTATGATATCCCAGAAACTTATGTAGCGGAGCTCAACCTTTCAGCCATTGAAGCTGCCCTTCAACCAGCTGCTCCATTTGTGGAAATCACCAAATTCCCAGCAGTCAGCCGTGACGTGGCCCTACTCCTCAAGGCAGAAGTCACTCATCAAGAAGTTGTAGATGCTATCCGATCTGCCGGCGTGAAACGATTGACAGATATCAAACTCTTTGACGTCTTCTCAGGCGAAAAACTGGGAGTTGGCATGAAGTCAATGGCCTATAGCTTGACCTTCCAAAATCCAGAAGACAGCTTAACGGACGAAGAAGTCGCACGCTACATGGAAAAAATCCAAGCATCACTCGAAGAAAAAGTGAATGCAGAAGTGCGTTAAAGCATCAATCCATCCTTCGGGGTGGATTTTTAGTTTCAAAAGGACAGTTCAGAATAGAAAAGCGATAGTTGAGGAGGGAGCTATCTCAGAAAGTCTTTAATGAGTTATACTAAAGCTATCACTGAAATACTTAAAATTTATTAGAGAAAGGATACTTTTGCTACTTATAATCTGATAAAATGGACATAAATCGTTGTAAAGGCTATCAAAAAGGAGTATAATAAGTGCAACATATTTCGGAGGTGGAAAATGCTAGAAGTAAGAAATCTAGAGAAAAGTTTCGGTTCCAAGCAAGTCTTGTTTGGTGTCGATTTTCAGGCAAGTCCAGGACGAATTTTGGGACTGGTCGGGAAGAATGGTGCTGGGAAAACAACGATTTTCCACAGTATGTTGAAATTTTTAGAGTATCAAGGAGAGATCAGTCTGGATGGGCAGGAAATTCGTCAGGAAACCTATGCTCGGATTGGCTATCTGCCTGAGGAACGCAGTCTCATGCCCAAGCTGACAGTCCTTGAGCAAGTTCGCTACTTGGCGACTCTAAAAAGCATGGATGCTAAGGAAGTCAAGGAAAAACTCCCTCAATGGATGGAAAAATTGGAAGTGAAGGGCAAATTGACCGACAAAATCAAGAGCCTCTCTAAAGGGAATCAACAGAAAATTCAGTTGATCATCACCCTGATCCATGAGCCAGACTTGATCATCCTGGATGAGCCTTTTAGTGGTTTGGATCCAGTTAATACCGAGTTACTCAAACAAGTCATCTTGAAAGAGAAAGAGCGCGGTGCAATCATTATCTTTTCTGACCATGTTATGACCAACGTTGAGGAACTTTGCGATGATATCCTGATGATTCGAGATGGCCGAGTGGTCTTGCATGGACCTGTTCAGGATGTTCGCAATCAATACGGGAAAACACGTCTTTTTGTTTCAAGTGAACGAAGCAAGGAAGAATTGGAAAAACTTCCTCACGTCAAACAGGTGAGCTTGACCAAGCAAGGCAGTTGGAAATTGATCCTCGATGATGAGAGCGCTGGAAGGGAACTCTTCCCAATCCTCACTCAAGGTCAATACATCGCGACCTTTGACCAACAAGCTCCAACAATCGATGAAATCTTTAAACTAGAATCAGGGGTGGAAGTATGAGAAATATGTGGGTTGTAATGAAGGAAACCTATCTTCGACATGTCAAGTCGTGGAGTTTCTTCTTTATGGTGATTTCGCCGTTCTTTTTTATCGCTCTAACTGGAGGAATTAGCTATCTCCAAGGCTCTTCTATGGCCAAGAATAGCAAGATAGCAGTAGTAACAACGGTGCCATCTGTGGAAGAAGGGCTCAAGGGTACCAATGGTATCAACTTTGATTACAAGGATGAAGCCAGTGCTCAAGCTGCTATCAAGGATGAGAAAATCAAGGGATACCTAACCATTGACCAAGAGGACAGCGTCCTCAAGGCCGTTTATCACGGTGAAACTTCTCTTGAAACAGGCATCAAACTAGCAGTAACCAATAAGCTAAACGAACTGCAATATCAACTCAATCGTTCGGCAGCCAATTTGTCTCAAGAACAGGAACAACGCTTGAGTCAAACCGTTGATTTTACTGAGAAGATTGATGAATCTAAGGAAAACAAAAAAATTGTTCAAACCATTGCGGCCGCAGGGCTTGGTTTCTTCCTTTATATGATTTTGATTACCTATGCTAGTGTCACTGCTCAGGAAGTAGCTAGCGAGAAAGGAACCAAAATCATGGAGGTGGTCTTCTCTAGTATCCGAGCTAGTCATTATTTCTACGCTCGCATGCTGGCTTTGCTTCTTGTGATTTTGACTCATATTGGCATTTACGTCGTGGGTGGGCTGGCTGCCATTCTGCTCTTTAAGGACCTACCAATCTTGGCACAATCTGGTATTTTAAACCATATAGGAGAGGCCTTCTCGCTCAATACCTTATTGTTTGTCTTGGTTAGCCTCTTTATGTACGTTGTTTTAGCAGCCTTCCTAGGCTCTATGGTTTCTCGCCCTGAGGATTCAGGAAAGGCCTTGTCGCCATTGATGATCTTGATTATAGCAGGATTTGTCGGTGTGACTTCTCTAGGTGCTGCTGGGGATAATTTAGTTCTGAAAATTGGTTCCTTTATTCCTTTCATCTCGACCTTCTTTATGCCATTTAGAGCTATAAATGGGTATGCAAGTGGTCTAGAAGCTTGGATTTCGCTTGCCATAACGGTTGTTTTTGCAATCACTGCAACAGCCTTTATCGGGCGCATGTATGCTAGTCTAGTCCTTCAAACAGATGATTTGGGAATCTGGAAAACCTTTAAACGTGCCTTAGCTTATAAATAGGAGAGCCTCGCAAAAGCGAGGTTTTTCTAGATGTTAAACACTGAAATCGGCAAAAATATTTTTCATATCTATTGACTTTTAGTAGTAAAATTTGGTATGATAGTAGACGGTATTGTTTACCCCATTTGTAAGGCCCCGGAACCTTTCAAATACCTCGCGGACCGGAACATCCGCCCTGTAAACAAAAACGATATTCATATAGGAGAAATCATGAACAAAACTACATTCATGGCTAAACCAGGCCAAGTAGAACGCAAATGGTACGTTGTTGACGCAACTGATGTACCTCTTGGACGCCTTTCAGCAGTTGTTGCTAGCGTACTTCGCGGAAAAAACAAACCAACATTCACACCACACACTGATACAGGTGACTTCGTAATCGTTATCAATGCTGAAAAAGTTAAATTGACTGGTAAAAAAGCAACTGATAAGATCTACTACACCCACTCAAACCACCCAGGTGGATTGAAACAAATCTCTGCTGGTGAACTTCGTTCTAAAAATGCAGTACGTTTGATCGAAAAATCAGTTAAAGGTATGCTTCCACACAATACTCTTGGCCGCGCTCAAGGTATGAAATTGAAAGTATTCGTTGGAGCTGAGCACACTCACGCTGCACAACAACCAGAAGTTCTTGATATTTCAGGACTTATCTAAGGAAAGGAACAATAAAGTATGTCACAAGCACAATATGCAGGTACTGGACGTCGTAAAAACGCTGTTGCACGCGTTCGCCTTGTTCCAGGAACTGGTAAAATCACTGTTAACAAAAAAGATGTTGAAGAGTACATCCCACACGCTGACCTTCGTCTTGTTATCAACCAACCATTTGCAGTTACTTCAACTGTAGGTTCATACGACGTTTTCGTTAACGTTGTAGGTGGTGGATACGCTGGTCAATCAGGAGCTATCCGTCACGGTATCGCTCGTGCCCTTCTTCAAGTAGACCCAGACTTCCGCGATTCATTGAAACGCGCAGGACTTCTTACACGTGACTCACGTAAAGTTGAGCGTAAGAAACCAGGTCTTAAGAAAGCTCGTAAAGCATCACAATTCTCAAAACGTTAATCAATACGATTATATCAACGTTTCGAAGCACTCAAGAGTTTACCTCATGGGTGCTTTTTTTATGTTTTTTGAAAAAGTTCACCTCAAAGTTCACCTTATTTTCACCTTATTGTTTTAGAGACTTTAAAGCAAATTCACCTACTGTCATAGGAACTACATTAGAGGTATTTACATAAATTTGAGTTGTGCCTGTGTCACTGTGCGTTAGTGCTTCAGAAATAGCTTTGATAGATATTCTAACCTGTTTGGCTGGTGTGGTGCCTTGAATATTATGCTTATTCATAGTATTTTGTGTTATAATGTAGAAACTATACAGAAAATAAAAGAATCTCTTTAAATTCTGTAAATTTCACTTTGTGTAAACATGAGAAAATGTTGAATGTAGATAATGATGGGAGATGATTTACAATGATTAGTTTAGAACTGTTGTCTGAAGCAAATAGTCTAGACGTCTATTCTTTTGAAAAAGAAAATCGAGAGTATTTTGAACGAAATTTACCTCCTAGACCAGCTAACTATTTTGATTTAGAAGGTTTTAAAGAAATTACAAGGGAATTGTTAACGGAACAAAGGAATCGTGATGTCTATATGCATCTTATTGGAGATTCGCAAGGCGTTATGGTCGGGAGAATCAATTTAAGTGTCTTAGATGGTGATCGGAAAACAGCAGAACTTGGGTATAGAATTGGGGAAAATGTTAACAATTTAGGTTATGCCAGCGAAGCGGTTAAACTCGTTTTAGAAAAAGCCTTCACGACTTATGGTTTTAATAGAATCATTGCAGGAACGGCAACAGGTAATCTAGCCTCTCAGAGGGTGCTTTTAAAAAATGGCTTCACCTTTAGTAGGGTTATAGAAAATGACTTACAAATTCATAATGAGTGGGTTCATACAGCAGTATTTGAGATAAGGAGACCATAATATCATCAATTCCGGTCTATTAACAAGGTTAATGGAGGCATCAATCTTTCCAGACATTTAAGAATTTACTCTTGGATGTCTTTTTTTGTTCAAAATAGATAAGTGTTGCTGTTTAAACTTGATTTTCCCAGTGGACAATCGTCCACTTTTTTTATATAATAAAACTAAACCGAATTGGTTGAATTTTGAATATGTAAGTTCAACCGTCGATTTGTCTTTCTAAGGGAGATAATGTCCATTAAAGCATCACACTAGGAGGTGAATCATGTACCAACCAGAAAAACTTAAGGCTCGGAGAAAAGAGTTAAAATTGACACAGAAGGAAGTTGCAGAGGAGTTGGGGATTAGTTTTCAGGCTTATTCGGCTTGGGAACGCGGGGTCAAGGAACCATCCAAGGAGAAGGTTGCTCAGCTAGAGAAGATTTTAAAAGTCGCAAAAGGCTATTTCACCCAGATAGAGATTGTCCGTCTCTACAATAGCCTCTCCAAGCAAAGGAAGGAAAAGGTTGTTCTCTATGCTCGCAATCTGGCTCAAGAGGAACAGGCTCAGAAAGTGACGACCATGCCAGAGCGTCTCTACGAGTACCGTGTCTATGAACGCATGTCAGCAGGGATTGGGGCTTCGATCTACGATGACCGAAATTTTGATACGGTCTACTTTAATGAAGAACTAGCCCATGATTTTGCGTCCTGGGTCTCTGGGGATTCCATGGAACCTAAATATCAAAATGGTTCTGTGGCTCTGATTCGGGAAACAGGATTTGATTATGATGGGGCTGTTTATGCAGTGGTCTGCAACAACCAGACCTATATCAAACGGGTCTATCGTGAGGAAGATGGCTTGCGTCTGGTCTCTATCAATCCCAAATACGAGGATATTTTCATCTCCTATGAGGAAGATCCTCGGATTGTAGGGATTATCGTTGGGAACTTTGTGCCAATGGAGGGCTAGCCTATGGGCTACTTTGATTATTCCAGAGAGCCCGAAAGTGATATTGCCTTTGTCGATATGAAATCCTTTTATGCCAGTGTTGAGTGTGTGAAAAGGGGTTTGCATCCGCTGAAGACCTCGCTTTGTGTCATGAGTCGCGCGGATAATTCAACTGGTCTGATCCTAGCCTCCTCTCCCATGTTTAAGAAGATTTTTGGCAAGTCAAATGTTGGCCGGGCCTATGATCTGCCCTTTGATATCAAGACCCGCAAATTTTCCTATTACAATGCCAGGAAGCAAGGATTGCCTACAGATTCAGACTATATGCGTTATATCGAAGATTGGGCACAAGTCACCTTGATTGTCCCTCCTCGGATGGACGAGTATATAGCGGTCAATATGGAAATCCAGCGAATCTTTCAAAACTATGGTAGTCCAGAGGATATTTATCCTTACTCTATCGATGAGGGCTTTATCGATTTAACCAGTTCGCTCAACTATTTCATCCCAGACAAGCAGATTTCTCGCAAAGACAAGCTGGATATGCTTTCTGCTCGTATCCAGAGAGATATTTGGAGGCAGATAGGGATCTACTCTACGGTGGGTATGTCCAATGCCAATCCCTTACTAGCCAAGTTGGCTCTGGATAATGAGGCCAAGCACATCCCGACCATGAGGGCCAACTGGTCTTATCAGGATGTGGAAGAGAAGGTCTGGGCCATTCCCAAGATGACGGATTTTTGGGGGATTGGCAGGCGGATGGAGAAACGCTTGCATGCTCTGGGGATTTTTTCCATCAAGGAATTGGCAACCAGCAATCCAGACCAGCTAAAGAAAGCTCTCGGTCAGGCTGGCCTGCGTTTGTGGTTTCATGCTAACGGGATTGACGAGAGCAATGTTCATAAGCCCTATAAAGCTAAGTCCCAAGGTTTGGGAAATTCTCAAATCTTGCCGAGAGACTACGTGAAGTTACGGGATATCGAAATTATTCTCCGAGAAATGGCAGAGCAGGTGGCTATTAGACTGAGAAGGGCGGGCAAGAAAACAACCCTTGTCTCTATCTATCTTGGTTTCTCTAAACAGGAGGTTAGGCCGTCTATTCACACACAAATGAAGGTCGAACCTACCAATAATACGGCTATCTTAACGGATTATGTTTTGAAGCTATTTCATAATAAATACACTTCTGGGGCGGTCAGAAGTGTCGGAGTCAACTATTCAGGATTTGTGGACGATTCCTTTGGTTTGATTTCCCTCTTTGATGATGTTGACAAGTTAGAAAAAGAAGAAAGGCTCCAGACGGCCATTGACTCCATTCGGGAACAATTTGGCTTCACTTCTCTCCTAAAGGCCAATGCACTGGAAGAAGCCTCTAGGAGTCTTGCCAGAAGCAAGCTGATTGGTGGGCATTCTGCTGGAGGATTAGATGGATTACAATGATTGATCGTTCTTATTTACCTTTTCAATCTGCACGAGACTATCAAGATCCAGGGATGCAGAAGTGGATGGGCTTTTTCCTCTCGGAGCATACCAGCTCGCTTGGTGACGAAAAAAATCGTGTTGATTTTTCGACGAATTTGAATTCAGTTGAGAAGCTACTCTTGCTTTCTCAGCTTTATGTTGGTCAATTGAAGGGATGTTTTGTTGTCAAGGAAAGAAAGCAAAAAACGACAATCATCGGTGAGGTGAGCGAATTATCACCTAAAACTCTATATATTAGGACAAATGAGGGATATAGGCTGATAGAACTTACAGACATCCTCGAAATTCGACTGTGGGAGGAGGGAGTTTATGACTAGAAAAGAGCTGTATGAAAACAAACTGCAGATGGATTATTTTTCAGATAATTATATCCGTTTTGAAGAGGATTTCCAAAAATACTCTGCCATGAATGTTCCCTTGACTTTTTTGATCGATGATATCCTACGAACCATGGCAATGAATCAGAAGAACTACTTCGTCTTAAACAAGGAAAATGCCAAGGATGGGCGGGAGCATCGCTTTTATTTTAGGGTAGTGACAGAAAAAGAGTGCCCTAGAAATCGAACCTATGCATATGCTGGAGTCGAGAATACTGACCAACAGCTCTATTTTGGTTGAAAGGATACGTTTAAAAAGAAATTAGAGTATTTTTTGGAGAGACTCTTGGATGGTTTGGGGGTCTGTTTTGGAAGAGAAGCGCTCAAGTACTTGCCCATCTCGGCTAATGAGAAACTTAGCAAAATTCCATTCGATTCGTTTTCCTAGAGGACCAGCTTTCTTGTCTTTTAGCCAAACATAAAGAGGATCTGCTTCCTTGCCGTTGACCTTGATCTTGGCAAAGCGAGGGAAAGTTGTCTGATAGTGTAGGCTGCAGAAGCTATTGATTTCCTCTGCGCTGCCGGGTGCCTGTCCCATAAATTGATTGCAAGGGAAATCTAGGATTTCAAAGCTCTTATCTTGATAGCGTTCATAGAGTTCTTGAAGTCCCTGGTACTGGGGTGTTAAACCACATCCAGTAGCAGTATTGACAATCAAGAGAACTTTGCCACGATAGCTCTCCAGGGGAGTTGCTTGGTTATTTTGGTTTAAAACGGAAAAATCATATATACTAGTCATTTTTCTATATTCTCCTTATGCATTCCTGATTCAGAGTGTTTCACCTCGTGTTCCGATAAAAAGGCGTAGGTCATGGTTCCAAAGATGGCACCAATTCCCAAACCCAAGACTAGTAAAGGGAGCATTTTATCGAACTGGGAGAGATTGTCCCAAAAGGTATCGAGGGGAAGATGCTGAACAAAGAGTTTGTGAAAGGTTGATAAGACAAACAAGCCAATTGGAATACTGACGAATACACCCCAACTACGAACTTTGATCTGGCTTTTGCTGTAGCTTTTGTGATGGATTTCGGACTGGTCATCCTTGTCCAAACGTAAGTCGCGAACTGCTAGTCTCGTCCTAGATGAGAGGACGAAGATAAGTCCAAAATAGAGGTAGGGCATGGCATCTCGAACCAACTCTATGAAGCGTCCAAATAGGAGATAGAACAAGAAGAGTAGGAGGAAGGAGTAAACGATTTGGATCAAGGCACGGGCACAAGCCCTGTAGATCATCTCTTGGCGGCATTCATCAAAGGGACCTTGTATGTGAAAGAACAGTTTGAGTAAGCGAGTGGTGAAATCTTCTTTTTTCATGGGAGTAATCTCCTAAATCAACTGTTTTTGATCGACTTCTTTAACTACTTGATAAAAGTTATAGAAGTAGGCCAAACTTGAAATAATGGTTATGACTAGGAATATTGGAAATTTCCATTGGACAGGGTTGATTAAAAGCTGTGGAAAGGATATGAGGAGAAAGAAGAGGGCTGCGTTAAGGATAGGTACCCGTTTTGATTGGATATTCTCAAGTCCTTTATTGAGCGCAGGAAGAAAGAGGAGTAAGAGTATTAAAACGGTATGAGATATAGCTCCTGAAACAAGGGCGAAGGAAAGGAAAATACTGATAAAAACATGATTGATCAGTAGTCTAGCTAGTGATTTCATAAGGCACCTCCTAGTCGTCTTCTTGGACTTTCTTGGCTTTTCGAATGCGAAGAGAGACGATAATTTGTATGGTCAATCCGAAGAAGAGGGTAGCTAGGATAGTTGATACAAAATGTCCTGCATTTAAAAGAGAACCAAGATAATCCTTGCTATCATCGGTTAGGACATTCAGAAACGGTATTCCAAAGAACATGCCCATGCCGTAGATCAGACCGGCTTTTAGACCAGGAAAATGTAGCTGTTTGCTTTCTTTCTGACTCAGCATTTCGGGATCAATAGCTGTGATGCCCGTTTTTTTGGTTTGAGAGACCACATAGAGGGTAGCCATCATCGAAATGCCAAATACCACTAGAGGATAGCCGATAGCGACAATTTGCGGGTATTTGTAAGAAAGGACAAAGGGGATGAGGTTGCCAAATATCATGAGATAAAAGAGAACGATAAAGACCTGATTCCCGATACGATCGGCCTCGCGCCGTTTGTGTTCGTCAAGGGGACCAGAAATGCCGTATGTGCATTTGATGAGTTTTTCAGTGAGAGTTTCTTCTTTCATTTGTTTGCTCCTTTTTTAAAAATCGTCTTCCCAAAAAAGACTGTTAAGGTCAGTTTGGAGGCTGCGGGCGAGATTGAGACAGAGTTCCAGAGTAGGATTGTACTTGTCATTTTCAATCATGTTGATGGTCTGTCTCGAGACACCGATATCTTTGGCGAGCTCGAGCTGGGAAATGCCCAGTTCCTTACGGAATTCTTTGACACGATTCATAGGGTCTCCTTTCTGATATGTCGCATATATTTGACTATATTATATTCTTTTGGAGATGATATGTCAAGTATATGTGACATTTTTTGGGAATTTTTTTCGAAGAAACTTAGCCTTGTCTGACAAGTGCAAGCTGGTCAGATTTGTGGTAAAATAGATAAGATATGACAAAAGAATTTCATCATGTAACGGTCTTGCTTCATGAAACGATTGATATGCTTGACGTGAAACCTGACGGTATCTACGTTGATGCGACCTTGGGTGGAGCAGGCCATAGCGAATATTTATTAAGTAAATTGAGCGAAAAAGGGCATCTCTATGCCTTTGACCAGGACCAGAATGCCATTGACAATGCGCAAAAACGGTTGGCACCCTATATCGAAAAGGGGATGGTAACCTTTATCAAGGATAACTTCCGTCATTTGCAGGCACGTTTGCAGGAGGCTGGTGTCCAGGAAATTGATGGAATTTGTTATGACTTGGGAGTGTCCAGTCCTCAGCTAGATCAGCGTGAACGTGGCTTTTCTTATAAAAAGGATGCGCCACTGGATATGCGGATGAATCAGGAAGCTAGTCTGACGGCCTATGAGGTGGTCAATCATTATGACTATCATGACTTGGTTCGGATCTTTTTCAAGTATGGTGAGGATAAGTTTTCTAAACAGATAGCTCGTAAGATTGAGCAAGCGCGTGAGGTGAAACCCATTGAGACAACGACGGAGTTGGCAGAGATTATCAAGTCGGCCAAGCCTGCCAAGGAACTCAAGAAAAAGGGACACCCTGCCAAGCAGATTTTCCAAGCTATCCGAATCGAAGTCAATGATGAGCTGGGCGCTGCAGATGAATCTATCCAGCAGGCCATGGACATGCTGGCTTTGGATGGTAGAATCTCGGTCATTACCTTCCATTCTCTGGAAGATCGCTTGACCAAGCAATTATTCAAGGAAGCTTCAACAGTGGAAGTTCCCAAAGGCTTGCCCTTCATTCCAGATGACCTTAAGCCCAAGATGGAATTGGTATCCCGTAAGCCAATCTTGCCAAGTGCCGAAGAGCTAGAAGCCAACAATCGTTCGCATTCAGCCAAGTTGCGCGTGGCTAGAAAAATTCACAAGTAAGAGGAAAAACATGGCAGAAAGAATCGAAAAAACAAGCCAGTTATTGCAAACGAAGTTTAAAGGTTTTTCACGTGTGGAAAAGGCCTTCTATGTTTCGATTGCTGCAACAATGATTATCCTGGCAGTCAGCGTTGTGTTTATGCAGACCAAGCTATTACAAGTTCAGAATGAATTGACCAAGGTCAATGCTCAAATCGAAGAAAAGAAAACCGAGCTAGACGATGCCAAGCAAGAGGTCAATGAATTGATTCGTTCAGAACGTTTGAAAGAAATTGCAAACTCTAAGAATTTACAGCTGAATAACGAAAATATCCGAGCAACGGAGTAAGAAATGAAACAGTGGAAAGAAAAAATCATCCGTTATGCCGTCCGTAACCGTAAATCTCCAGAAGAAAATCGCCGAAGAGTAGGGAAAAGCCTGAGTTTATTGGCTGTCATACTCTTCGCTGTCTTTTTGGTCAACTTTGCGGTCATTATCGGAACGGGTAAAAAATTTGGGAAGGACTTGGTTCAAGAAGCCAACAAGGTCCATCAAACAACCAAGACGATTCCTGCAAAACGGGGAACCATCTACGATCGTAATGGAACGCCTATTGCTGAGGATGCAACTTCTTATAATATCTATGCTGTTATTGATAAGACCTACAAGTCGGCAACAGGCAAAATTCTCTATGTAGAAGATTCTCAATTTAATAAGGTAGCTGAAATTTTCCATAAATACCTCGATATGGAGGAGTCTTATGTCAAGGAACAACTTTCTCAGCCAGATCTAAAACAGGTGTCTTTTGGTACCAAGGGAAATGGGATCACCTATGCCAATATGATGGCTATTAAAAATGACCTTAAAACAGCTGGCGTTGAGGGAGTTGACTTTACAACTAGCCCTAACCGCAGTTATCCCAATGGACAGTTTGCTTCTTCCTTTATCGGTTTAGCGCAACTCCATGAAAATGAGGATGGCACCAAAAGGTTGATTGGGACATCTGGTTTGGAGAGTTCTTTAAATAACATTCTGGCGGGTACAGATGGGATCATCACCTATGAGAAAGATCGTCTGGGAAATATTGTTCCGGGTACAGATCAAGCTTCTCAACAAACAGTAGATGGAAAAGATGTCTACACAACCCTTTCTAGTCCCTTGCAATCCTTTATGGAAACTCAGATGGATGCCTTCCAGGAAAAAGTAAAAGGCAAGTATATGACGGCTACCTTGGTTAGCGCTAAAACAGGGGAAATCCTGGCTACAACCCAACGGCCGACCTTCAATGCAGATACCAAGGATGGCATCACAAAAGACTTTGTCTGGCGTGATATCCTCTATCAAAGTAACTACGAGCCAGGGTCAACCATGAAGGTGATGATGTTGGCCTCAGCCATTGATAACAATACCTTCCCTGGTGGCGAATACTTTAACAGTAGCGAATTGAAAATAGCTGATGCGACCATTCGAGACTGGGACGTCAATGAAGGATTGACTAGTGGTGGCACCATGACCTTCTCTCAAGGATTTGCCCACTCAAGTAATATCGGGATGACCTTGCTTGAGCAAAAGATGGGGGATGCAACCTGGCTTGATTACCTTAACCGCTTTAAGTTTGGGGTGCCGACCCGTTTTGGTCTGGCGGATGAGTACACAGGTCAATTGCCTGCTGATAATATTGTCAATATCGCCATGAGTTCATTTGGACAAGGGATTTCTGTTACCCAGACCCAGATGCTTCGTGCCTTTACAGCTATTGCTAATGATGGGGTTATGTTGGAACCGAAATTTATTAGTGCTCTCTATGATCCAAATGACCAGTCTATTCGTAAGTCTCAAAAGGAAATTGTCGGAAATCCTGTGTCAAAAGCAGCAGCGTCCTATACTCGGGAGCACATGGTCATGGTCGGAACAGATCCTGTCTACGGTACCATGTACAACCACAGTACAGGAAAACCAAATGTCAATGTTCCGGGACAGAATGTCGCTCTGAAATCAGGGACAGCTCAGATTGCCGATGAGAAGAATGGGGGTTACCTTACAGGTGAAACCAACTATATCTTCTCTGTTGTGTCGATGCATCCTGCAGAAAATCCTGACTTTATCCTCTATGTGACGGTGCAACAGCCAGAGCATTATTCGGGTGTTCAGCTGGGAGAGTTTGCTAATCCAATCCTTGAGCGGGCTTCTGCTATGAAAGAATCCCTCAATCTTCAGTCAACTGCCAAGAGCTTAGATCAGGTCAGCAAGACGACAAGCTATGCCATGCCAGCTACCAAGGACTTTACCCCAGGTGACCTCGCAGAGGAATTGCGTCGTAACCTTGTCCAACCAATCGTTATCGGAACAGGAACCAAGATCAAGGAACTCTCGGTTTCTGAAGGAGATAATTTGGAAGCCAATCAGCAAATCTTGATCCTGTCAGATAAGGTCGAAGAAATGCCTGATATGTATGGCTGGACAGATGAAAATGTGCAAACATTTGCCAAATGGCTGAATATAGAAGTCGAGTGGGAAGGTAGTGGCAAAACGGTCAAGAAACAAAGTGTCCGTGCCAATACAGCCCTCAAAGACCTTAAAAAAATGAAAATAACTTTAGGAGATTAAGATGATTAGTTCCATTAGTGCTGGAGTTCTAGCCTTTCTATTGACCTTGATAGGTATTCCAGCCTTTATCCGATTTTATCGAAAAGCACAGATTACAGGTCAGCAGATGCACGAGGATGTCAAGCAACACCAAGCTAAAGCTGGAACTCCAACCATGGGAGGTCTTGTCTTCCTGATCGTTGCAGTTGTTGTGAGCTTCCTTGTCGCTCTCTTTACCCAACAATTGACCAACAATGTAGGCATGATTTTGTTTATCTTGGTTTTGTATGGTTTGGTAGGTTTTCTGGATGACTTCCTCAAGGTCTTTCGTAAGATCAACGAAGGTTTGAATCCTAAGCAAAAGCTTGCTCTCCAGCTCCTTGGAGGAGTGATCTTCTACCTCTTTTATGAGCGTGGTGGCGATATGCTTTCAGTTTTTGGCTATCAAGTTCACTTGGGTATTTTCTATATTTTCTTTGCCCTTTTCTGGCTAGTTGGCTTTTCAAATGCGGTGAATCTGACTGACGGGATCGACGGACTAGCAAGTATTTCAGTAGTGATTAGCTTGTCAGCTTACGGTGTGATTGCTTATATGCAAAATCAACTGGATATTCTTCTTGTGATTCTTGCCATGATTGGTGGTTTGCTAGGCTTCTTCGTCTTTAACCACAAGCCTGCCAAGGTCTTCATGGGAGATGTGGGAAGTTTGGCTCTTGGTGGGATGCTGGCAGCAATCTCTATGGCTCTCCACCAAGAATGGACCCTTTTGTTGATTGGGATTATCTATGTCTTTGAGACAAGCTCTGTTATGATGCAGGTCACCTACTTCAAACTTAGTGGTGGGAAGCGTATTTTCCGTATGACACCTGTCCACCACCATTTTGAGCTTGGAGGATTCTCAGGCAAGGGCAATCCTTGGAGCGAGTGGAAGGTTGACTTCTTCTTTTGGGGAGTTGGACTTTTAGCAAGTCTCTTGACCCTAGCCGTTTTATACCTGCTGTAAAACTAACTTTTGATGACAAAATAAAACAGGATGAAGGGGATCTTCATCCTGTTTTTGTGATGTTAAAAGTTAGTTGGATTCATCCTTTCTTCCATTTAACATAAAAGTGGCTGTAAGGGCTAGGCTGAGGCCTGCTAAGAAGAGCAGAGGGTTAGATGCTTCTCCTGTTGCTGGAAGTTCTTCTTTAGGAGAATGATTTCCAGCTTTAGCAAGACTCGGACTAGCTGAAAGTTGTTCAGTCTCGTGTGCCAAGGTTTCTGCATCTGAAGCACTTGGCTGTTCATCTGTACTAAGGGTTGTTCCAGCAGCTTGATAGACGACAGCATAGGTACTGAAATGACTAGTGATGAATTCTGCCTTTCCTTCTCGAACGTCGAAATCAAGGGCTTGCAACTCCTTGGTCGGAGTAATATAGTAGACCTTTTCTACGTTAGCTGAAATAGGCAAGCGAACCAAGACAGAGCCTTTTGGCTGCAAGCTATGATCGGTTGGATTTTTAAGTTGTAGGTCGTAAGCATCATAGGTCTTGTCAAAGAGTTCCTGAGCTAGGACACGTCGACTAGAGATGCGAGAAATTCCTTCTAGGTCACTGACTCCACCGATGATTTCTACTCCAGTCTCCTTATCTTTTAAGACTTGAACTGGATAGTCAGGAAGGCTAAGGCTTGGAGCGGCCTGATCTCCGCTAGTTCCGATAGGTTTAGTGTATTCAGGTTTTTCAACAGTAGGAGTTTCCTCTTGACCTGCTGTTCCGATAGGTTTGGTGTATTCAGGTTTTTCAACAGTAGGTGCTTCCTCTTGACCTGCTGTTCCGATAGGTTCGGTGTATTCAGGCTTTTCTACAGTAGGAGACTCTTCTTGCCCCGCCGTTCCGATAGGTTCGGTGTATTCAGGCTTTTCTACAGTGGGTGGCACTTCTTGCCCTGCAGTCCCGATAGGTTTAGTGTATTCAGGAATTTCAACAGTAGGAGCTGGTTCCTCTCCCTTGCTTGTAGTTGGTTGCTTCTCATCAACTTTCTTTTCATCCTTTTTAGTAAAGACGGCTACGATAGGGCTGCTTGTGGTATTTCCTTGAATGGTATAAGCTTCAATGGCATTTCCAGCTTTGCGATTGGTTTCGTCAGGGATTGGGATTTGAACTTGATTGTCTTGGATTGATAGGATAGTCTGATCCCCACTGGTAACCAGATGCGTTTCATCCACCTTACGCAAAACTAGAGGATCTTTGACTCCTGGGAAGGTCACTGCGATGGCTTCCCAATCTCCAGCTGGTAGGCTTAAGGAAATGGTTTTGTCATTTTCCTTAAGAGGCGCAATGCTCGGGCTATCTATACCAACAGCAGGAGCTTTGATGATATCAAAGGAGTCTAGAGAGATTTTCTTGCGACCTTCTGGCGAATCTGGATCAACTTGTAATGTCAGGGTATGCGGACCGTCAGTGAGATTTGTAAATTCGCCAATAAAAGCTCTCTTTTCAGTTGCACCTGAAGTGTAGAAGTCTAGACTTGGCATTTCTTTGCCATCTAGTGTAACACGTGCTCGTCCAAGAGCGAGGCTCTTTAAGCCAAAGATACGAATACCCGTCCCTGTAAAGGAAATAGTTGCCTGAGCTTCTGAAGCTGCACTAGAGTCGCTGTTGTTAATATCAGCGTATTTTTCCGTACCTCCGTAGAGTTCAGGGTCAGACCAGTCCTTAAACTGGGCACCATACTGGATGCGCGAATCGCGATCATCTATTTTTTCAATCGTATTGCCTGTTCCTGCTAGGATCTTGAAGTAGTCTAATGAAATTTTCGAGCGCTCACTACCACGTCCTTTGTGCTCACGTTTAACACTAAGAGTCAATGTGTGAGGTCCGTCAGATAGTCCTGCGAAGCGACCAATGAGACTACCTTTTTCAGTTGCTCCAGCAGTATGGAAGTCAAGCTCCCCGACTTCTTTGCCATCAATTTTAGCAGTGGCAAGACCTAGTTCAGACGATTTCAGTCCATAGATTTCGATACCAACGCCAGTGAAAGGAATGGTAGCAGTGAGATCTTCGTCTGTGTAGTCTCCTTTTGAAAGGTCAGCAAATTTCTCTGTTCCTCCAAATAATTCTGAGTCTGCCCAGTTTCCAAAGGCAGCTCCGTACTGGATGCGGCTATCTCGGTCGTCCATCAACTCGCTATAGGTTTCGACAGTGGCCTGTTCAGAAACTTGTGTGGAAACTTCGCCCAGCATCGCCTTGACAGTATAAGTATAGGCGAGTTGAGGATTTAGTGATCGGTCAATAAAGTGGGTTTGATTGGTTACAAATTCTCTGGTCGCAGAGGTTTGGCCAGTTTCGTCTTTCACTTGTCTTTGGATGACATAGTGGGTAGCGCCTTCTACTTGGTTGAAGGTAAGTTCGGCAGTGACTCCATTTTGTCGAACGGCTGTCAGACTGGTCACACGGCCAGGGAAATGTTCAAAGGTAATGACGTCACCTTTTTGCGTTGCAAGCTGGATACGATTATCTTTAAGGATCGTTGCCTTGACTGGTTTGCCATTGACCTTGATTTGGCTAGCTTCGATATTTGGATAATCTACAACCAGGTCTCCACCGACATTTGAAAGGAAGGACAAGCTTTGCAGGTTTTTATCTTTCCACTTCATGCTGACTTCAAAGTTACCACGGGCAACCAAGCCAGAAACTTGACCGTCTTTCCATGCATCTGGAAGGGCTGGCAATGGTGCAATATAGCCAGTGTGTGATTGGAGAAGCATTTCTGCCATCCCACTGGTCGCTCCAAAGTTTCCGTCGATTTGGAAAGGCGCGTGGGTATCCCAAAGGTTTTCTAGGGTTGAATACTTGAGCTGTTCAGCGAGTAAGCGATGGGCACGGTTACCGTCCAGCAGACGAGCCCAGAGGTTGATTTTATTGGCCTTAGACCAACCAGTACCACCATCTCCACGGTGGTTGAGGGTTGCACGCGCAGCCTCTAGGTATTCAGCTTGGTCCTTGCTAAAGAGCGTACCTGGGAAGAGACCAACTAGATGGGAAACGTGGCGGTGTTGATTTTCAATCCCTTCATTGGTGAATTGGGGACTGTCCTCCTCGTACCATTCCTTGATGCGTCCCTCTTTGTTGATGTGAAGTGGTTTGAGTTTGTCAAATTTAGCCTTAATCTCTGTAACTAAGTCTTGGTCGACATTCAGATGTCTAGCGACTTCCATGTAGTCGTGGAATAGCTGCCAGACTAGCGATTGGTCAAAGGTGTTTCCGATAGTGATGGTTCCGTGTTCTGGTGAGTAGGATGGAGAAGACACCCAACGGTCACTGGCCTGGTCATAGTGCAAGAAGGAATTCCAGAACTTAGCTGTTTCCTTGAGCATTGGATAAATCTTTTCTTTGAGATAGGTCTCATCCTTGGTGAATTTATAGTAGTCATAGACATTCTGCATCATCCAAGCGTTGGCTGCTGGAGACCAACCCCAATAGTAATTCCAACCTGGAGTAGTCCAGCCAAATGGTGTCGCCTGGGTGTGGACCAGCCAACCATTTTCTTGTCCGTCTTTGGATTCGATACCAGCATATTCTTTGGCAGCGATACGGCCATAGTAACGCATGTCGTCAATGTAATTGATCATTGGCTTGGATGTTTCAGCAAGGTTGCTCATGTAGGCTGGCCAATAGTTCATTTGCAAATTGACATTGAGGTGATAGTCAGCGTTCCAAGGTGGATTGTCTACAGCATTCCAGACTCCTTGTAGGTTGGCAGGAAGGGCATCTGTCCGATCACGAGACGAACTGATGAGTAGATATCGGCCGTATTGGAAGAAGAGTTCTTCCAATTTTTGCCCTTTTTCTGGGTTATAGCCTTGAAGGGCCTCTTTTGTCGTTTGAGTAGTCTTGTTTCCAACTAGATTTAGTTTAACGCGGTTAAAGAGACTTTGATAATCCTTGATATGGTCCTTTTTAAGTGTCTCGTAGTCTTTGGCCTTAGCTGCTTCTACAATCCCTTTAACCGTTTTTTCGAGGTCAATGTCTTTTCGATAGTTGGTTTTTGGATTTTGAGCAAAATTAGTCTTGGCGCTGAGATAGAGGGTCGCATAGCTTGCGCCTGTGACGGTTAGAGTCTCATTCTGAACAGTGACGGTTCCGTCTGTTTTAATTCCTAGATAGGATGCAAATTTGAGACCGTTATCTTTGACCGTTCCCTTTAGAAAGATTCCATGTTCATCTGTAGTGACATGACCGTTCTTATAGTTGGAATATTCCCAAGAGTAGTTCCCATTAGCAAGCAAGTCTTCTGTCAAACTGTTCCAAAGGGTAAAGTCAAGCGTCTTATTTCCTTTTTTAGTCAAGTGGGTCACGGTGACATCATCAGGATAGCTGGAGAAGGTTTCGCGTTTGAAGGTCGTCCCATCTTGGGTGTAAGAAGTGGTCGTAGTAGCCTCTGTGATATCCAAATCACGGTGATAATCTGTTACAGTATCCAGCCCCTTTTTTTGGTTATTGAAGACCATGAAAATATCACCAAAGGCTAGGTAGCGACCATACTGGGCGTTGTTTGGTCCGACTAGATTTTGTTCAGCCAGTTGTTTGGCTTTTTGGCGGTCTCCATCTTCGAGAGCTTTACGAATCTCCGCCAAGACCTTGTAGCGATCCTTGTAGTTCCCTCCATTATAGTCGGTGCTATCGGGTTGGGGACCTCCAGACCAGAGGGTCTTTTCGTTGTACTGGATTCTTTCTTCGCCAATTAGACCAAATACCTTGGCTCCCATCTCTCCATTTCCGACAGGGAGGGCTTGCTTTTCCCATCCGTCATAGGAGGGAGCTGTTGGTTGATCGTAGTTGAGTTGATAGTTTTCTTGCTTTGTCACCGGCTGATCTGCTTTTTCAGGTTCCTTATTTTCTTTGGCTTCAACAATGGCTTCTTCACTAGCTTGACTATTTGTCTTTTGAGTCTCGTTAGCTGGCTTGCTTTCGGAAACTACTGGACTTTCGGCTAGAGACGGATTTGTAGTTTCAGTCGCTTCAGCTGCTTTGGGTTCACTATCAGGCTTAGTGATAGCTTCGACAGAGGTTGGTTCAGTTTGCTTGACCTCAACACTGTCTGCAGCTACAGTATGGTTGACTAGAAAAATAGCCCCCAGCAAAACAGAAGCAGTCCCAACCGTCAGCTTGCGGATGCTATAGCGACAGGATTTCTCCCAAAAGTGTTTTTTCATAAAACCCTCCTTTGTTTATTCGAAACCGCTTACATTTTATGAAGCAGTCCCGTTTAATTTGTTTCTATTTATCTCCTCACTTCCCATTCTAATGGTCGTTTAGCATTTGTCAAGAGCTTTTTAGCAAGATACATATTTGCTGTTGTTTTTTCTTAAAATAGTAGAAGAAAGAGAGGAAAGGGTGGAATTATTCGTAATTTCATAGTTCAATCTGATTGTAAGACTAGCTTAGAATTGGCTTAACCCCCTCTTGAAAGCGTAAAACAAACTAGTCAGGAAAGTCACTTTATGGTATAATATAGAAGACTCAAAAAGAAACAGGAGAAAAAGAATGGATTTACTTTTAGCAATTATCTTGATTGTGCTAGCTTTTCTAGGAGGAGCTCTTGGAGGTATGTACTTGGTTCGTAAGCAAATTGAAAAAGAATTTGCGGACAACCCACGTTTGAACGCTGAGGCAGTTCGTGCTCTCTTGAGCGCAAATGGTCAAAAACCAAGCGAAGCCAAGGTACAACAAGTTTACCACCAAATCATCCGCCAACAAAAAGCAGCCCTTGCTAACAATAAAAAGAAATAAATAGGAAAAGTCTGGGATGAAAGTTCCAGACTTCTCACTATGTTCAATAGTTCTCAATGATAAGACTTTTTCCTTGCATTCTATTGATATTTGATTATGATTAAGAGAGAGGAAGTTGACATTTTATCAAGCTGTCTATCCGATCGTTCAGGACAAGGAATCATGATGAACTATCAATCAGAAAAAAGACTAGAAAGAAGACTGTATGGATAATCGACCAATTGGTTTTTTGGATTCGGGTGTCGGGGGCTTGACTGTTGTTCGTGAGCTCATGCGCCAGCTTCCCCATGAAGAAATCGTCTATATTGGAGATTCGGCACGGGCACCCTATGGTCCCCGCCCTGCTGAGCAAATTCGTGAATATACTTGGCAGTTGGTCAACTTTCTCTTGACCAAGGATGTCAAGATGATTGTCATTGCTTGTAATACTGCGACTGCGGTCGTCTGGGAAGAAATCAAGGCCAAACTAGACATTCCCGTTCTAGGTGTGATTTTGCCAGGAGCTTCGGCAGCTATCAAGTCCAGTCAAGGTGGGAAAATCGGGGTGATTGGAACTCCCATGACGGTACAATCAGACATCTACCGTCAGAAAATCCATGATTTGGATCCAGACTTACAGGTGGAAAGTTTGGCCTGTCCCAAGTTTGCCCCCTTGGTCGAGTCTGGTGCCCTGTCAACCAGTGTCACCAAGAAAGTGGTTTATGAAACCCTGCGTCCCTTGGTCGGCAAGGTGGATAGCTTGATTCTGGGTTGTACCCATTACCCACTCCTTCGCCCTATCATCCAAAATGTCATGGGACCAAAGGTTCAGCTCATCGATAGTGGGGCTGAGTGTGTACGAGATATCTCAGTCTTACTCAATTATTTTGAAATCAATCGTAGCCGAGATGCGGGGCCTCTTCAACATCGTTTTTACACAACAGCCAGCAGCCAAAGTTTTGCTCAAATTGGAGCAGAATGGCTGGAAAAAGAGATTCATGTGGAGCATGTAACTTTATGACAAACAAAATTTACGAATACAAGGACGACCAGGACTGGTATGTCGG
Organism: Streptococcus oralis; assembly: GCF_015561235.1. Classification (GTDB taxonomy): domain Bacteria; phylum Bacillota; class Bacilli; order Lactobacillales; family Streptococcaceae; genus Streptococcus; species Streptococcus oralis_BK. Next base: position 92,381 of record NZ_JADMTC010000003.1, read on the forward strand.
TGTCTGGGACGTCTATGGAGGCATCTATAGCCTTATCAAAGATCCTCTCGAGCTTGATTTTATGGATTTAGTGCGGATTTTTCGTGACGAAGAAAATGGCTTTCCGATTACGATAACGGTGATGCGCTGGTCTTCTAACTTTCGTTTGCTCTCCTTTATCGTTGAGATTTTAAATGCGGAAGCAGGACGTAACTTGGAAGTCATCCAACGTCAGGGAGCCCTACTCTTGGTTGAAAATGGGCAACTCCTGCATGTAGAATTGCCTAAAGAAGGTGTTGATGTGGCAGCCTTTTTTGAAACTAGCAAGGTCAGAGAAACCTTGCTCATAGCGACTCGCAATGAGGGCAAGACCAAGGAATTCCGAGCTATTTTTGACAAGCTAGGATATGATGTGGAAAATCTCAATGACTACCCTGACCTACCTGAAGTAGCTGAAACAGGCATGACCTTTGAAGAGAATGCTCGTCTCAAGGCAGAAACCATTTCGCAGTTAACAGGCAAGATGGTTTTGGCAGATGATTCTGGTCTCAAAGTCGATGTCCTCGGCGGTTTACCAGGAGTCTGGTCAGCGCGATTCGCTGGTGTGGGAGCGTCTGATCGTGAAAATAATGCCAAACTCTTGCACGAATTGGCCATGGTCTTTGAACTCAAGGACCGCTCAGCTCAATTCCACACAACCCTAGTCGTAGCTAGTCCAAACAAGGAAAGCTTGGTGGTTGAAGCTGACTGGCCGGGCTACATTAACTTTGAACCAAAGGGGGAGAATGGCTTTGGTTATGATCCGCTCTTCCTTGTGGGAGAGACAGGTAAGTCAGCAGCTGAATTAACCCTTGAAGAAAAAAATAGCCAATCCCACCGTGCCTTAGCCGTTAAGAAACTTTTGGAGGTATTTCCATCATGGCAAAGCAAACCATCATTGTAATGAGTGACTCTCATGGAGATAGCTTGATTGTGGAAGAAATTCGTGATCGCTATCTGGGGAAAGTCGATGCCATTTTTCACGATGGTGACTCTGAGCTCCGTCCAGACTCTCCTCTCTGGGAAGGCATCCATGTCGTCAAAGGAAATATGGACTTTTATGCTGGCTACCCAGAACGTTTGGTAACTCAACTTGGTCCAACCAAGATCATCCAGACGCATGGACACTTGTTTGATATCAATTTCAACTTTCAAAAGTTGGACTACTGGGCTCAGGAAGAAGATGCCGATATCTGTCTCTATGGTCACTTGCATGTACCAAATGCTTGGATGGAAGGAAAGACTCTTTTTCTCAATCCAGGCTCCATCAGCCAACCACGAGGAACTATTAGAGAATGCCTCTATGCCCGTGTGGAGATTGATGACAGCTATTTTAAAGTAGACTTTTTGACACGTGATCATGAGGTTTATCCAGGTCTGTCCAAGGAGTTTGCTCGATGATTGCCAAGGAATTTGAAGCATTTTTATTGGAGCAGGAAGAGACTTTTCTTACCCCTGCTGAGAATCTAGCAGCCTTGATTGATACCCATAACGCTGACCATGCGATTTTGGTGTTGAGCCAAATCACTTATACCCGTATCCCTGTTGTGACCTTTGACAAACGCTTTGTTGGAACCATTGGGCTGAGAGACATTTTGGCTTATCAAATGGAGCAAGGTTTGACGGATGAGCAGATGGCAACGACAGACATCGTTAATATGACCAAGACAGATGTGGCAGTCGTCGCTCCAGACTATAACATCACTGAAGTCCTCCATAAACTGGTGGATGAACCCTTCTTGCCAGTGGTAGATGATGAAGGAATTTTCCAAGGAATCATCACGCGCAAGTCCATCCTCAAGGCCGTTAATGCCCTCTTGCATGACTTTAGTAAGGAATATGAGATTCGATGCAAATGAGAGATAGGATTTCAGCCTTTTTAGAGGAAAAACAGGACTTGTCTGCCAATTCCAAGCAGTCTTATAAGTATGATTTGGAGCAATTTTTAGACATGGTAGGGGAACGGATTTCTGAGACTAGTCTCAAGATTTACCAAGCCCAGCTAGCCAATCTAAAAATCAGCGCCCAGAAGCGAAAACTTTCGGCCTGTAACCAATTTCTCTACTTTCTCTATCGAAAAGGAGAAGTGGACAGTTTTTACCGTCTGGAATTAGCTAAACAAGCTGAAAAGAAGATTGAAAAACCAGAAATTCTAGACCTAGACTCTTTTTGGCAGGAAAGTAATTATCCAGAAGGACGCTTGCTGGCGCTTCTTATCTTGGAAATAGGGCTCTTGCCAAGTGAGATTTTAGCCCTTAAGGTTGCAGATATCAATCTGGATTTTCAGGTGTTGCGAATTAACAAGGCTTCCCAACAGAGGATTGTAGCCATTCCTAGGACCTTGCTTTCAGAATTGGAACCCTTGATGGGGCAGACCTATCTCTTTGAAAGGGGAGGGAAAGCCTATTCTCGTCAGTGGGCCTTTCGTCAGCTGGAGTCCTTTGTCAAGGAGAAAGGTTTCCCAGAACTATCAGCCCAAGCCCTACGGGAACAGTTCATTCTAAGACAGATAGAAAACAAGGTCGATTTGTACGAAATTGCAAAAAAATTAGGATTAAAAACAGTCCTGACCTTAGAAAAATATAGATAATGGATATTAAATTAAAAGATTTTGAAGGGCCCCTGGACCTGCTCTTGCACTTGGTTTCTAAGTACCAGATGGATATCTACGATGTGCCCATTACGGAAGTCATCGAGCAGTATCTAGCCTATGTCTCAACTCTGCAGGCCATGCGTCTGGAAGTAACGGGCGAGTATATGGTTATGGCCAGTCAGCTGATGCTAATCAAGAGCCGCAAGCTCTTGCCAAAGGTAGCAGAAGTGACAGACTTAGAGGATGACCTGGAGCAGGACCTTCTCTCTCAAATCGAAGAATACCGCAAGTTCAAACTCCTGGGTGAGCACTTGGAGGCTAAGCACCAAGATCGGGCTCAGTACTATTCCAAAGCGCCGACAGAGTTGATTTACGAAGATGCAGAGCTTGTACATGACAAGACGACCATTGACCTCTTTTTGGCTTTTTCAAATATCCTAGCCAAGAAAAAAGAGGAGTTCGCACAGAATCACACGACCATTTTGCGGGATGAGTATAAGATTGAGGACATGATGGTCATCGTAAAAGAGTCCTTGTCTGGACGAGACCAGTTGCGTTTGCAGGATTTGTTCAAGGAAGCCCAGAATGTTCAAGAGGTTATTACCCTCTTTTTGGCAACCCTAGAGTTAATCAAAACTCAGGAATTGATCCTCGTGCAAGAGGAGAGTTTCGGAGATATCTATCTCATGGAAAAGAAGGAAGAAAGTCAAGAGGCACAAAGCTAGACTTGATAGAGAGGAAAGATGAGTACTTTAGCAGAAATAGAAGCGCTCTTGTTTGTAGCAGGTGAAGATGGGATTCGAGTCCGTCAGTTGGCTGAACTCCTATCGCTTCCCCCGACAGGCATCCAGCAGAGTTTAGAAAAATTAGCCCAGAAATATGAAAAAGACCAAGATTCGAGCTTGTCCCTGATCGAGACAGGTGGTGCATATAGATTGGTGACCAAACCTCAATTTGCTGCGATTTTGAAGGAATACTCCAAGGCACCCATCAACCAAAGTTTGTCTCGGGCTGCCCTTGAGACCTTGTCAATCATTGCCTACAAGCAACCGATTACCCGAATTGAGATTGATGCTATTCGTGGGGTCAATTCTAGTGGAGCTCTAGCTAAGCTACAGGCCTTTGATTTGATACGAGAAGATGGGAAAAAAGAAGTTTTGGGTCGCCCTAATCTCTATGTGACTACGGATTATTTTCTAGATTACATGGGGATTAACCATTTAGAAGAATTACCAGTGATTGATGAGCTTGAGATTCAAGCTCAAGAAAGCCAATTATTTGGTGAAAGGATAGAAGAAGATGAGAATCAATAAGTATATTGCCCACGCAGGTGTGGCCAGTAGGAGAAAAGCAGAAGAGTTGATCAAGCAAGGTTTGGTGACCGTCAACGGCCAAGTGGTGCGTGAACTAGCGACGACCATCAAGTCTGGTGACAAGGTCGAAGTGGAAGGCCAGCCCATCTACAACGAAGAAAAGGTCTACTATCTGCTTAACAAACCACGCGGAGTGATTTCCAGTGTGACAGATGACAAGGGCCGCAAGACTGTTGTAGACCTCTTGCCTAATGTCAAAGAACGTATTTACCCAGTTGGACGTTTGGACTGGGATACATCAGGTGTCTTGATTTTGACCAATGATGGGGACTTTACGGATGAAATGATTCACCCCCGTAATGAGATTGACAAGGTCTATGTCGCGCGTGTTAAAGGTGTGGCCAACAAAGAAAATCTCCGCCCCTTGACCCGTGGTCTTGAGATTGATGGTAAGAAAACCAAGCCAGCTGTCTATGAGATTCTCAAAGTGGATCCAGTCAAAAACCGCTCTGTGGTACAGTTGACTATCCATGAAGGGCGTAACCATCAGGTTAAAAAGATGTTTGAAGCCGTCGGTCTTCAAGTGGATAAGTTGTCTCGAACACGTTTTGGACATCTAGACTTAACTGGTCTCCGTCCAGGAGAAGCCCGTCGTCTTAATAAAAAAGAAATCAGCCAACTACACACCATGGCTGTAACCAAGAAATAATGAAACGAATCTTAATAGCGCCAGTACGCTTTTACCAACGTTTTATCTCACCGGCCTTTCCACCCTCTTGTCGCTTTGAGCCGACTTGTTCCAACTACATGATTCAGGCTATTGAAAAACATGGCTTCAAGGGTGTTCTGATGGGCTTGGCTCGGATTTTGCGTTGTCATCCTTGGTCGAAAATAGGAAAAGATCCTGTCCCAGACCACTTTTCTCTCAGACGAAATCAAGAAAAAAAATAACCCAACATCACCTGATGTTGGGTTTTCTTGTTTATTTCAAAGCTTTTTGTGCGTCTTCAATCATGAGTTTGGTTGATTCAAGACCGCCTCCGCTTAGATACCAGAGGTCTGGTGTTAGTTGGATAATTTTTCCATTTTTAGCAGCAGGAGTTTCAGCGATGAGGGCATTTTCTAGGACACCATCGTTGCTAGAGTTGTCCCCACCGATGGCAAGGGTACGGTTGATGACAAAGAGGATGTCAGGATTGATTTCTTTGACACTTTCAAAGCTGACTTCTTGTCCGTGTCGAGAGTCTTCAAATTGAGTATCAGTTGGCTTGAATTTCAAGGTTTGATACAAGAAAGAGAAACGAGATTGGGCACCAAAGGCAGCCATTTTTCCTTCATTGAGGAGGATAGCAAGGGCTTTTTTGTCAGAACTTTCGTTTTTAGTAGCGACTTCTTGGATGCTCTTGTCCAGGTTAGCCAATTCTTCTTTGGCTTTCTGTGTACCTGTTTCGCCAAAGGCGCTTGCTAGGGATTCGATGTTGGCTTTGGTAGAAGTCCAGTAGTCGTCCTTGCTTGCTTGGAAGAGCACGGTTGGAGCAATTTCTTTGAACTTGTCTACGAATTTTTGAGTACGTGGTGAAGCGATAATTAGGTCTGGTTCAAGAGCAGCAATGGCTTCTAGGTCTGGTTCAACCATGGAACCCACATTGTTGACATTTCCCGCAAGATCTTTTAGGTAAGTCGGAACAGTTTTTGTAGGCATTCCGACGATATTCTTTTCAAAACCTAAAGCGCGAATAGTATCCGCAGCACCAAGGTCAAAGGTCACAATCTTTTCAGGAACCTTTGAAAGTTTGACCTCATCTAGTGAACTTTTAATGGTTATCTCTGTTGGAGCAGAGCTACTTGTCTCTGTCTGGCTAGTGCTTGAGTTTGTATTTGTACTACATGCACCAAGTAAGAGCAAGAAGCTGGCAGCTAGGGCAGTGAGATAAAGTTTAAGGGAAGTTTTCATGATTTCTCCTTTTTAAAATATAGTAACGATGTAGGGGTCTCTTAAATAGGTTTGTTAGCTAAGAGACAGAGGGTTCTCTAACATGAGTTCAGAATAGCTAGCTATAGATACAGATCTTTTTGCCATTGATATTCGCGAGCGTGATGGGAATCTCATAGAGTTGACTGAGCAGGTCAGCCTGCATGATTTGAGCAGTCGTTCCCTTGCAAAAGACTTGACCGTCTTTAAAGGCAACAATTTCATCCGCATATTGGCTAGCCATATTGATATCGTGGAGGACGATGATAATGGTCTTGCCAAGTTCCTCCACCAGTCGCCGAAGGATCTGCATCATGCTGACACTTTGCTTGATATCGAGATTATTGAGCGGTTCGTCTAGCAAGATAAAGTCTGTATCTTGGGCCAGTACCATAGCGATAAAGACACGTTGCAACTGTCCACCAGACAGACTATCGATGTAGCGGTCTTTTAAGTTTGTCAGTTCCAGATAGTCCAGAGTTTCTCGGATTTTTTCCCAGTCTTCTGCCCTCAGTCGGCCACGGCTGTAGGGAAAACGTCCAAAGCTGACCAATTCTTCTACAGTCAATTTGGCTTGGTAATTGATCTTCTGCTTTAGGATAGTGAGTTTTTGAGCCAGTTCTTGCGAATTCCAACTCTCAATTTCACGACCTTTGATACTGAGAATTCCCTGATCTTTCTTAGTCAGTCTGCTCATAATGGAGAGGAGAGTTGATTTTCCAGCACCGTTTGGACCAATAAAGGCCGTCAGTTTCTGAGGACTGACTTCAAGCGAAATGTCTTGCAAAATATCCTGTTTTTGAATGGATTTGTCAATGTTTTCCAGTTTCACCGACGGGCCCTCCTGTAAAGTAAGATAAAGAATAAGAGACCACCCACACTCTCGATGATCATGCTGATGCGAATTTCCAGTGCAAAGACTCGTTCGATGAGGGCTTGCCCCAAGGTCAAACTAATAAATCCAATCAGAATGGCTACGATAAAGAGCAACTTGTGCCGATAATCTTTGACAATCAGGTAAGTGAGATTGGCCAGCATAAAGCCGAAGAAGGCCATAGGCCCTACCAAGGCAGTCGCTGTTGAGGTCAAAAGCACGATGCCCCAGAGGAGTTCTCTCTGTTCTTTTTCAACATCGAGTCCCAAAATCTGAGCCGTTTCTCTTTGCAGGTGTAAGACATCCAGAATAACTGCTTTTCGAAAGAAAAAGATTGTCAAGGCAAAGATGATCAGAGAACTGATGGCTAGGATGGAAGTGTTGAGATGCTGAAAGGAGGCAAAGAGACTGTTCTGCAGTTTATCGTATTCATTTGGATCCATCAGGACTTGGAGGAAGATACTGATATTTCGAAAGAGACTTCCCAGGGCTAGGCAGATTAGCAGAATGAAAACCAAATTTTGCTTCATCAGCGTCTTCAAGTAACCTTGTAAGGCGAGAAAGAAGAGGGATTGAAGCAGAAGCAAGACTAGGAATTCTAAGATAGGAGACTTCCCAAGCTGTAGAAATTTGCTTTCAAATATTAGCAGCAGGGTTTGTAGCAAGACATAGAAGGATTCGATTCCCAAAATACTTGGCGTTAGGAAGCGATTTTCCGTCAGGGTTTGAAAACTAATGGTCGAAATTCCTGTCGCGATAGCTACCAAGAGATAAACGACAATCTTTTGAGAACGAAGTTTCCAAGCAAAGACAGATAGGTGACTAATAGGCCAAAAGTAGAGGAGACAAGCTCCGATGGCCAGAATAATGAGAAGGCAGAAGAGCCTGGCATGTTTGCTTTTAAACTGCATCTTTTCGTCCCCCTCTCCAGAGAAGTAGGATAAAGACGAGGCTACCGATGATTCCTAGCAAGAGGCTGACAGACAGCTCATAGGGCCGAATGAGAACTCGAGAGAGGATATCGCAGGCCAGAACTAGGTTGGCTCCGACCAGTGCGACGATGAGTTTGGTTTGACTCAAATTATCTCCATAGCGCTTGCGGACCAGATTGGGAACGATAACCCCAAGAAAAGGCAAGGCACCCACGGTAATCATGGTGACACTTGTCGTTAGCGCCACTAGAAAGAGGGCCAGTTTTTCAAGTAGGGAGTAAGAAATCCCCAAACTCTCACTGGTTTCCTTGCCCAGATTCATGATGGTAAAGGTTTGGGATAATTTCCAAACGGCTATCAGGATAATGAGGCCTAAGAAGAGCCACTCATACTGATGGGTCTGAATCATGGAGAAGGAGCCCTGGGTCCAGGCCGTCATACTCTGAACCAGATTGAAACGATAGGCGATAACTTCTGTTATAGAACCGATAATCCCGCTATAGATGATCCCGATCAAGGGCAACATCCACCTTTCCTTTATAGAAAAAATATTCATAAAGGCCAGGAAGAAGAGGGTAAATAAGATGGATGAGCCAAAAGCAAAGAGCATCTTTTGGGTCAGACTCGCAGACGGAAAGACGAAGAGGCTCAACACCATTCCCAGTTTGGCGGCTTCGGTCGTTCCGACTGTTCTCGGAGCAGCAAACTGATTTTGAGTGATGGTCTGCATGAGGAGTCCTGCCATGCTCATACTGGAGGCTGCAAGGAGAATGCTGATAGTTCTTGGAAGACGCGACTCTTGAAAGAGAAGCCAGGTCTGCTGGTCGAAAGCAAAGAATTTTTCCCAAGAAAAATCACTGGTTCCAATGCTGATGGAGAGAAAGACTAGGAGTAGAAGTAAGCCTGTTAAAATATGAGAGAGTTTCATACCCCGTCCTTTCGTGTAGATTTGGTATCGAAAGATACCTGCGGATATAAATGTAACACGATTTTTTTAATCTGTCAATAAATTTTCTGACAATTTAATGCAAAAAGAAAGAAAATTTCCTGAAATTATATCTGGCCATCTCTTTTATTGGAAAACTGAGTAAAAACCAATCCACCTTCCTACTATCCTTCTCCTATAAAAAGTGGTAAAATGGAGGACAGAAAGAAGGAACTGATATGACAACATTATTTTCAAAAATCAAAGAAGTAACAGAGATTGCTGCAATCTCAGGTCATGAAGCGCCTGTCCGGACTTATCTTCGTGAAAAGTTGACACCGCACGTGGATGAAGTGGTGACAGATGGCTTGGGTGGTATTTTCGGTATCAAGCATTCAGAAGCTACGGATGCACCACGCGTCTTGGTCGCTTCTCACATGGACGAAGTTGGTTTTATGGTCAGCGAGATTAAGCCAGACGGAACCTTCCGTGTGGTTGAAATCGGTGGCTGGAATCCTATGGTGGTCAGCAGCCAACGCTTCAAACTCTTTACTCGTGACGGTCGTGAAATTCCTGTGATCTCAGGTTCTGTTCCTCCACATTTGACTCGTGGAAAGGGTGGACCAACCATGCCTGCTATCTCGGATATCGTTTTTGATGGTGGTTTTGCGGACAAGGCTGAGGCAGAAAGCTTTGGTATCCGTCCGGGTGACACCATTGTCCCTGATAGCTCCGCTATCTTGACAGCTAATGAAAAAAATATCATCTCAAAAGCTTGGGACAACCGCTACGGTGTTCTTATGGTGAGTGAGTTGGCAGAAGCCCTATCAGGTCAAAAACTGGGAAATGAACTCTATCTTGGCTCTAACGTCCAAGAAGAAGTTGGGCTTCGTGGCGCTCATACTTCTACAACTAAGTTTGATCCAGAAGTCTTTCTGGCAGTTGACTGTTCACCTGCTGGTGATGTTTATGGAGGACAAGGCAAGATTGGGGATGGAACCTTGATTCGTTTCTACGATCCAGGTCACTTGCTCCTCCCAGGCATGAAAGATTTCCTTTTGACAACGGCTGAAGAGGCTGGAATCAAGTACCAATACTATTGTGGAAAAGGTGGAACGGACGCTGGTGCAGCTCATCTGAAAAATGGCGGTGTTCCTTCTACAACTATCGGTGTCTGTGCACGTTATATCCACTCTCATCAAACGCTTTACGCTATGGATGACTTCCTAGAAGCCCAAGCCTTCTTGCAAGCCTTGGTGAAAAAATTGGACCGCTCAACGGTTGATTTGATTAAAAATTATTAAACATAAGGGAGGTTGCTCGGGATGGCAGAAGCAAATCTAGAAAGCCTTATAAAAGATCTCTATAATCATGCCCGTCAGGGCTTGAGTGAAGATTTAGTCGCCGCTCTCCTAGAGACTGCTAAGAAACTACCTACTACAAATGAGCAGTTACTAGCAGTCCGTCTCTCAGGTCTGGTCAATCTTGAATTGTTCAGAAATCCCAAACACCCAGCGCCTGAATTGATCAATTTGGCTCGCTTTATCAAAAGAGAAGAAGCCAAGTACAGAGGAACCGCGGTTTCTGCTATTATGTTTGGAGAGCTATTTAAAATGCTTTGATTCCATTGTGAATCAAAGCATTTTTTTTACGTTAGAAAAAATATTCTTGATCAAGAGACGAAAAAACCACCTAAGTCAAGGTGGCTTCTTACCAATTAAATTTGTTCAGCAATGACCTTTTCGGCTAGATTCATGGCGTGGTCAGACACACGAGTGTAGTGGGAAATGATGTCGATAAAGTTGACTCCAGCTTGTGTAGAACACTCACCTTTGTTAAGGCGTTTGATGTGAGTCTTTCTGAGGATGCGTTCCATATGGTTGATTTCTTTATGGCGTTCAATCAGACTTTGAGCTTTTTCAATATCATTGTTTTCCACACTATCAAGGGCATCCTTGATAAATGCAGTTGTTGCTTGATAAATCTCAGCTAATTCCTCTAAAGCAGCATCAGAAAATTGAACATTCTTACGTTGGAGGTAGTCTGTTAGGTTGATCAAACCTTCTGCGTGGTCGCCAATCCGTTCCAAATCACGAGACGAATCGAGAATGTTGGTCAACACTTCGCTTTCCTTTTGACTCAAGGATTCGCTTGAGAGTCTAATGAGGTAACGAGTGAGTTTTTCATCGATGGTGTTGATGGCTTCTTCAGTCTTGTGGCCTTTCTCCGCTAGTTTTTCATCTAGATTGATGATATAGCTATAAGAAAGGTCAAAAGCTTTGGCTGCATAGTTTCCCAAGTGCAAAAGTTCTTTTTTGGCATTTCCTAGAGCGATAGAAGGAGCCTGCTTGATGAGTTGTTCATCCAAGTAGAGAGCTTCGTATTTGACAACCTCATCTTCACCAGGAATGAGCTTGGTCACAAGGTAAGCCAAGGCTCCGATGAATGGGAACTGGATAATGGTATTTGTAATATTAAAGGTTCCGTGGGCAAAGGCAATGGTCATTTCTGGAGCTAGATTGAGAGTAGATTCAAACCATTGAATCAAGCCAGTGAAAGGTACAAGAAAGACAATACAGATGACCGTACCAATCACGTTAAAGACGACATGGGCACCGGCAACACGTTTGGCAGCGATATTGGCTCCAAGAGAAGCAATGATGGCTGTAATGGTCGTTCCGATATTATCACCAAACAAGACCGGCAGGGCACCTTGTAGGTCAATCAAACCACTTGCGTACAGGTTCTGTAAGATACCGATGGTTGCGGATGAAGCCTGAATGAGTAGGGTCAGTCCAGTTCCGACAAAGACACCTAGAATGGGACTCTTACTTAGTTCAACCATGTAGTCTCTAAAGACTTGCAGGTCTTTTAGGGGCTCCATTGCACCGCTCATAAGATTGAGGGCAAAGAAGATACCACCTACACCAAAGATAATCCGTCCGATGTTATTGATAGATCGATTCTTGGTGAAGAAAAGACAAACCGCTCCGATAAAGAGCATAGGTAAGGCGTAATCTCCTAGCTTAAAACCGATGATAAAGGATGTAACGGTAGTTCCAATATTGGCACCCATGACAATACCGATAGCCTGACGCAAGGTCAAAAGTCCTGCACTGACTAGTCCCACTGTAATGACAGTAACACCAGAACTTGATTGAATCAGCGCCGTCATACCGATACCAACCAGCACACCAAAGAAGGGATTGCTGGTATATTTGTCAATGTAAAAACGAAGGCGATCTCCAGCAGCTTGTTGCAAACCGTCTCCCATGGTCTTGATACTATATAAAAATAGTCCCAGACCACCTAAAAAGTGAAATAAAATTTCCTGCCAATTAATGGACATTTCTTTTTCCTCCGAAAAATAATCGCGGAATTTCTCCTATTCTATTTTAAAGGATAATGGGAAATCCTACAAGTGTTTAATTGAAATTATTATAAGAAAAAGATAACTTATTTCAAAAATAGAGGATAAATTTACTGTAAGAGAGTCTATTTATAGGATTGTGTCCAAATTTTACTGATTATTATCCTAGTTATAGTTTTTATGTTAAATAGATTGACATCGCTTTCATATGGGATAAAATGAAGATGATCCTGTTCTGGTGGTGTGCACTGAGAACAGTTGCTGTTTATCTAAAAAGTAAAGCGTTTACTTTTTATTTTATTAGGAGGTTAAGATGAAAGATCTATTTTTTGAAAAACGTTGCCGTTACAGTATTCGTAAGCTGTCCATCGGAGCTTGTTCCTTGATGATTGGTTCAGCTCTATTTGCGAGCCCAGTTCTTGCAGAACAGGTTGCCGTCCCTGAGGCAGTTACAAATACGAGCGCTCAAGCTACAAGCGCTAGTGAAACAGCGAGTCCAGACACTGCAACCATCGAAAAACAATTAGAAGAAACTGAAAACAAAGTAGCTGAGCAACCAACTTCAGAAAACACTCCAGCAATAGCTGATTTGCTCAATGAAAAAGAAGAAGCGAAGCCGGCTCCGACAGATAAAACTGAAAAACCTGCTCAACCAACTGAAAAAGAAGAAGTCAAACCAGAGGAAGCTCCTCAAGTGGCTGAGAAGAAAGCCGACAAACCGACTCTAGCAGACGTTCCTAAAAATGAAGAAAAGAGTCTCCGACCAAAAGAAATCAAATTTGATACTTGGGATGATTTGTTGAAATGGGAACCGGGTGCGCGTGAGGATGATCCTATTAACCGTTCCTCAGTTGAACTCGCCAAGCGCCATAGAGGGCAGTTGGTCAATGAAAAAGCAAGCAGAAGAGCCAAGGTTCAGGCGCTGGCAAATACCAACTCAAAGGCCAAAGACCACGCTTCTGTCGGTGGAGAAGAATTCAAGGCCTACGCCTTCGATTACTGGCAATACTTGGATTCAATGGTCTTCTGGGAAGGCCTAGTCCCTACTCCAGATGTCATTGATGCCGGTCACCGCAACGGAGTTCCCGTGTACGGAACACTCTTTTTCAACTGGTCTAATAGCATTGCCGACCAAGAGAAGTTTGCTGCCGCCTTGAAACAAGATGAGGATGGTACCTTCCCGATTGCACGTAAACTTGTTGATCTCGCTAAATACTATGGCTTTGATGGCTATTTTATCAACCAGGAAACAACAGGTGATTTGGTAGCACCTCTTGGTGAAAAAATGCACCAATTCATGCTCTATACAAAAGAATACGCAGCTAAGGTAAACCACCCAATCAAATATGCTTGGTACGATGCCATGACCTACAAATATGGTCGTTACCACGAAGATGGCTTGGGAGACTACAACTATCAGTTCATGCAAAAAGAAGGTGACAAAGTCCCCGCAGATCAATTTTTTGCCAATTTTAACTGGAACAAGGAAAAGAATGACCACTCTGTAGAGATGGCCAAATGGCTAGAACGTAGTCAATATGATGTCTTTGCAGGCTTGGAATTGCAACAAGGTGGTTCGTATAAGACCAAAGTCAACTGGGATGCTCTCTTAGATGAAAATGGCAAGTTGCGCTTGTCACTTGGACTTTTTGCGCCAGATACCATTACCAGTCTAGGAAAAACAGGTGAAGACTACCACAAGAACGAAGACATCTTTTTTACAGGTTACCAAGGAGATCCAACGGCTCAAAAACCAGCTGACAAAGAATGGTATGGGATTGCCAATTTGGTTGCTGACCGCACACCAGCAGTTGGTCGAACCTTCACTACCTCTTTTAATACAGGTCATGGTAGAAAGTGGTTTGTAGATGGCAAAGTTTCTAAGGATTCTGAATGGAACTACCGTTCTGTTTCAGGTGTCTTGCCAACATGGCGCTGGTGGCAGACTTCAACGGGGGAAAAACTTCGTGCAGAATATGACTTTACAGATGCCTACAATGGCGGAAATTCTCTTAAATTCTCAGGTGATGTAGCTGGTAAGACGGACCAAGATGTGAATTTGTATTCTACCAAGCTAGAAGTAACGGAGAAAACCAAACTTCGGGTTGCCCACAAGGGAGGAAAAGGCTCGAAAGTTTATATGGCCTTCTCTACGACTCCAGACTACAAATTTGAGGATGCGGAGGCATGGAAAGAACTGACTCTTTCTGAAAACTGGACAAATGAAGAAATTGACCTTGGCTCACTAGCAGGTAAAACCATCTATGCAGTTAAACTCTTCTTCGAACATGAAGATGCCGTAAAAGATTATCAGTTTAACCTAGGTCAATTAACAATTTCAGACAATCACCAAGCACCGCAAGCTCCAACAGGTCTCTCAGTAGTGAAACAGTCTCTTAAGAATGCCCAAGAAGCTGAAGCAGTGGTTCAATTTTCGGGTAACCAAGATGCGGATTTCTATGAAGTCTATGAAAAAGACGGTGATAACTGGCGTTTGTTGACAGGTTCATCTGCTTCAACCATCTACTTGCCAAAAATTAGCCGTTCTTCTAATGCGACTGGTAGGACTCAGGAATTGAAAGTCGTTGCAGTTGGTAAAAATGGACTTCGTTCCGAAGCGGCGACGGCATCCTTTAACTGGGGGATGACTGTTCAAGATACCACTCTCCCAAGACCTTTAGCTGAAAATATTGTTCCAGGTGCAAAGGTTATCGGTAGCACTTTCCCAAATACTGAAGGTGGAGAAGGCATTGAAGGTATGTTGAACGGCACCATTACTAGCTTGTCAGATAAATGGTCTTCAGCTCAGTTGAGCGGTAGTGTGGATATTCGCTTGACCAAGCCACGTACCGTTGTTAGATGGGTCATGGATCATGCGGGAGCTGGTGGAGAATCTGTAAACGACGGTTTGATGAACACCAAGGACTTTGACCTTTATTATAAAGATGCGGATGGTGAATGGAAGTTAGCTAAGGAGGTCCGTGGCAATAAAGCACACGTGACGGATATCACTCTTGATAAACCAATCACTGCCCAAGACTGGCGTTTGCATGTCATTACATCTGATAACGGAACACCTTGGAAAGCCATTCGTATCTACAACTGGAAGATGTACGAAACCTTGGACACAGAAAGTCAAAATATTTCAATGGCTAAGGTAGCTGCTCGTTCACTTGGAAACCACCAAGTTCAACTAGGCTTCTCTGATGTTCCAGCAGGCGCAACCATCACCGTTTACGACAAGGCAGATTCACAAACACCAATTGCAACCTTGAAGACTGAAACTGGTGGCGACCTAGCAACAGCACCATTGGGCTTTGACAAGCAACCAACTCTCCTCTACTATCGTACCCAACTACCTGGCAAAGAAATCAGTAACACCTTGGCAGTAGCGATTCCACAGGATGAAAGAAAAATTAAATCTGTTAGCCTTGAAAAAGGACCTAAGAAGACAGTTTATAAAGAAGGAGAAAAACTGGACCTCAGAGGCGGAACACTCCGTGTTCAATACGAAGGGGGACAAGCCGATGAGCTGATCAACCTTACTCATTCAGGTGTGACAGTATCTGGCTACAACGCTCATCAAAAAGGGGAACAAAAGCTCACAGTTAGCTATCTTGGACTTCCAGTAAGCGGTGACTTGAAGGTACAAGTGACTGGTCAAGATGAAGGAAAACCAAAGGAAGTAGCAGGTCTGTACATTACTCAGAAACCGAAAATGGACTATCTAGTAGGAGAGCAACTGGATCTTGCAGAAGGGCGCTTCGGCGTTCTCTATGATGATGAGACAGAAGAAAGCCATGCCTTCACAGATCAAGGTGTTGAAATTACGGGCTACGATGCTCAAAAGACTGGTCGTCAGACCTTGACTCTTCATTACAAGGGACACACAGCTGAGTTCGATGTCTTGGTTTCTCCAAAAGTAGCTGTCAACGACGAGTACCTCAAACAAGAAATTACTGCTGCCCAAGGCCGTCAGTCAACCCTTGCCTACACCTTCTCAAGCGAGGACAAACAAGCAGCACTAGTAGAGAAGCTCAATGTAGCGAAAGCTGTAGCAGAAAACCATAATGCTAGCCAAGAAGAAGTCAATCGGGCTTTGAATGAGTTGAAACAAGCAGGGACAGCCTTGGATGGAAATCAACGTTATCAGACTGCTAGAGAAGAGTTGGAAGGCTTGCTCGAATCCGTCCGTGAAAAAGATTCTCAAGCTGAGTTGATTGCCCAAGCTGAAGCCTTATTATCTTCACAAACACCAACTCCACAGGCTTTTGCGGACATGAAAGAAAAGCTGAATAAGAAACTAGCTCCTGCAGAAGAAAGCCATCATGTTGGTAGCATGGATCCAAATGAAGTGGCCCCGACGGTTGAGGCCCTCCCTGAACTAGTTATTGAAACTGAAACAACAGCCTTCGAACGTCAGGAGCGACCAAACTCCGAATTTCTCAAAGGACAACGCCGTGTTGTGCAAGCTGGAGTTGAAGGTCAAGTTCGCCACTTTGTAGAAGTAGATAGCCAAGGCAAACGCACTCTTCGTTCGACTGAGGTAGTCAAGGAATCAATCCCAGAAATCACCGAAGTTGGTACAAAAGTTCTATCAAGCAACCAACCAGCTGAAGGTGTGAAAGATTTAGTTCTAGAAACTCCGAAACTGGAAGTTGAAGAAGTTTCAGTTGCCTTCGAACATCAGGAACGACCAAATGCAGCCCTTCTCAAAGGCAAACGCCAGCTAGTTCAAGCAGGCGTTGAAGGTCAAGTTCGTCGCTTTGTAGAAGTTGATGCTCAGGGCAAACGCACCCTTCATTCTACTGAGGTTCTCAAGGAAGCCCTTCCAGAAATTGTTGAAGTTGGAACGAAAGAAGAGCAAGTCTCACAAACAAGGGATCAAGCGCTCTCAGCAACATCAGCAAAAGTTGAAGAAACAAACAGAGAGCTCCCAAATACGGGAGCGACAAGAGATGCTAGTCTAGTAGCGCTAGGACTCCTCGGACTAATGAGTGGCTACGGCTTGCTTGCTGGAAAGAAGAGAGAAGACTAATCAGATTTACGAATCTTGGATTTTCTCATAAAAATAAAAAACAAGGTTTGACTGTAGATTAGTCAGACCTTGTTTTTAGTTTTGAAATTGAAGAGTAAATTTGAAGCTAGATTTTTGTTATTCAATTCCTTGGATAAATTTTTGGAAACGATAGGTGTCGAAATAAATATTGGATGCAACTAATTTATCAAACTCATCGAATTTCAGAAATTCTGCGACATCCAGTTCGAGTTCTTTTCCTTGAGGAGAATGTAGACGGTAGCGATTTAAAGCTGAGACTGTTCGACCATCAACAAGTAATTGCTTCACTTCAAGATGCTGGCTCAAAGCATAGAATTGGCCTGCGCCTTGCAAATAAATATCACGTCCTTGTCGAATTTCTATACTATCGCACATGCCATAATCAAAGTTTTCAGCTACGAAATCTTCCCAGCCTCCCTCATTTACTGCCGTAAAATAGCTTTCTGCAAGTGTTTTTGTATCCATTTGGAACCTCCTGTAAAATAATTGGGCTATGATGAATATCATGAAATATTTTGCCCACTTAAGAGTATACAAAAGGCAATATGACTACAGGTTGTCATATTGCTGAAGATTTTTTTTGAGAGTACTGACCAGTAGATTTTGTAAGTGACTTGGAGATACGACCTTTACTTGATAACCAAAGCTTAAGAGTAAATCAAAAAATGCAGGAGTTAAAGCTCTTAATGCCTGAACTTTTATTATTTCGTCCTCGACTCTGATTTCTTCTTCCGTGAAGTGATCGTAGATTTTTGGGAGTGCAAATCTTGTAAAAACTAGTTCGATTTCTTCTCTTTGCCCCTCCACTTTATGTTTTGGGGGATTTAAAGAAAGCTCTAACTTTTCTTGAGATAAACGTGGATAATCGAATGGTTTATCTTTTATCTCCACTAGTTCTAGTTCACGAATTCGAGTTAATTTAAAAATACGAAAATCTAATTTTTCTAAGCAGTAACCGATAACATACCAAGCATTCAGTTTATAGATCAATCTGTATGGAATAACTGTTCGCTGACTTTTCTCTTGTTTTTTCGAATAGTAAGAAAAAGAAATCCTCTGTTCAGTTTGTATCGCTTCCTCAATTTCTAGTAAATAATTTGTATTAAGAGTCCAGGAACTGAGATCAAAGTAAAAAGGACTGTTTGCTCTTGTAATTTCTTGAGAAGACAGCTTGTGTTCGATACTGTCAAGACTTGAATGACCAACGATTTTACTAACATTTTGGCTCATATTAATGATAAACTGTCTCTCTTCCTCAGTGAAAAAGTTTCTGTCTATCTTATAGTCGCTTGGTATATAGAAACCTCCCTTATCTCCACGTTCCGAATAGATTGGGATTCCCGCTAAACTGAGTGTATCCATGTCCCTATATACAGTTCGAGTAGATATTTCAAACCTCTCTGCAATCTCTTTAGCTGTTATCCTCTTCTTATTTAAAAGAGACAGTAAAATATAGATTAGTCTTTCTAATTTCATGGTAGCAATTCCCCTTCTTTTAATCTCAAATAGCACAAACTGAAGAAACTATTTTAGTTATATTGTATAATAAGAAACCTAGCAATTCAAAAAGAAGGACTGTAGAGTTTGGAATATTAAGAATTAAAATGTTAGAAAAAGAATGGTATAGAAGTAATTAGGCAGATCAATCAAGAAATTTTCCTAAATTATTCCAACCGAATTATGTGAAAATTTCTATTTCCCTTACTGAAATCCTAGGTTTTTAGGTTAATAGATAGAAGAATGAACAAGAAAAGTTTAGGGTTTTTCTATCTCTTTTGCGGATTTTGTGATATAATTAACACATATAAAAAAAGAAGGAGTCATATCTAATGGCAAAATTGACTGTTAAAGACGTTGACTTGAAAGGGAAAAAAGTTCTCGTTCGTGTTGACTTCAACGTACCTGTTAAAGATGGCGTGATTACCAATGACAACCGTATCACTGCAGCTCTTCCAACTATCAAGTACATCCTTGAACAAGGTGGACGTGCAATCCTCTTCTCTCACCTTGGACGTGTAAAAGAAGAAGCAGACAAAGAAGGTAAATCACTCGCTCCTGTAGCTGCTGACTTGGCTGCTAAGTTAGGACAAGAAGTTAAATTTATCCCAGGTGTTACACGTGGTGCTGAATTGGAAGCAGCAATCAACGCTCTTGAAGATGGACAAGTTCTCTTGGTTGAAAACACTCGTTTCGAAGATGTTGATGGCAAGAAAGAATCTAAAAACGATCCTGAACTTGGTAAATACTGGGCATCGCTTGGAGATGGTATCTTTGTAAACGATGCATTCGGTACAGCTCACCGTGCACACGCATCTAACGTTGGTATCTCAGCAAACGTTGAAAAAGCTGTTGCTGGTTTCCTTCTTGAAAACGAAATTGCTTACATCCAAGAAGCTGTTGAAGCTCCAGAACGTCCATTCGTGGCTATCCTTGGTGGTTCAAAAGTTTCAGACAAGATCGGTGTTATCGAAAACTTGCTTGAAAAAGCTGATAAAGTTCTTATCGGTGGTGGGATGACTTACACATTCTACAAAGCACAAGGTATCGAAATCGGTAACTCACTTGTTGAAGAAGACAAATTGGATGTCGCTAAAGCTCTTCTTGAAAAAGCAAACGGCAAATTGATCTTGCCAGTTGACTCAAAAGAAGCAAACGCATTTGCTGACTACACTGAAGTGAAAGACACTGAAGGTGAAGCAGTAGATCCAGGTTTCCTTGGTTTGGATATCGGTCCAAAATCTATCGCTAAATTCGATCAAGAATTGACTGGTGCGAAGACAGTTGTATGGAACGGACCAATGGGTGTATTTGAAAACCCAGACTTCCAAGCTGGTACAATCGGTGTTATGGACGCTATCGTGAAACAACCAGGCGTGAAATCAATCATCGGTGGTGGTGACTCAGCTGCCGCAGCTATCAACCTTGGTCGTGCAGACAAGTTCTCATGGATCTCTACTGGTGGTGGAGCATCAATGGAACTCCTTGAAGGTAAAGTATTGCCAGGATTGGCTGCACTCACAGAAAAATAAGAGTATAATTAAGAAGATGGTTTCGCCATCTTCTTTTTTGTACCTTTTTAAATGTATATTATTGCATATATGAAAAGAAAAGGATTAAATATTTGCATCTTGCCTTGTGAAGTGCTATTATAAGAAGTAATGACTAAATTTAGATAAGGAAAGGGATTATAATGAAAAATAAAAAAGAAGTCTATGGATTTCGTAAAAGTAAAGTTGCGAAAACATTGTGTGGTGCTGTTTTAGGAACTGCTTTGATTGCTTTTGCAGACAAAGCAGTATTTGCTGATGAAGTTACAGAGACAACTAGTACAAGTACAGTTGAGGTGGCTACTACAGGAAACCCAGCTACAAATTTACCTGAAGCTCAAGGAGAAATGAGCCAAGCCGCCAAAGAAAGCCAAGCTAAGGCTGGTTCTAAAGACTCAGCTTTGCCAGTAGAAGTATCATCAGCTGATTTGGATAAAGCAGTTGATGATGCAAAATCTGCAGGAGTTAAGGTAGTTCAAGATGAAACAAAAGACAAAGGAACAGCCACAACTGCTACAGAGAATGCTCAAAAACAAGATGAGATTAAAAGCGACTATGCTAAACAGGCTGAAGAAGTAAAGACAACAACTGAAGCATATAAAAAAGAAGTCGCAGCTCATCAGGCTGAAACAGATAAAATCAATGCTGAAAACAAAGCAGCAGATGACAAGTATCAAAAAGATGTAAAAAGTCATCAAGAAGAAGTTGAAAAAATCAACACTGCCAATGCAACAGCTAAAGCAGAGTATGAGGCTAAGCTAGCGCAATATCAAAAAGATTTAGCAACTGTCAACAAAGCAAATGAAGATAGTCAACAGGATTATCAAAATAAACTTTCAGCTTACCAGACAGAATTAGCTCGAGTACAAAAAGCTAATGCTGAAGCTAAAGAAGCTTATGAAAAAGCAGTAAAAGAAAACACTGCGAAAAACGAAGCGCTTCAAGCTGAAAATGAAGCCATTAAACAGCGTAATGAAACTGCAAAAGCGAACTATGACGCGGCGATGAAGCAGTATGAAGCAGATCTTGCAGCTATTAAGAAAGCTAAAGAAGATAATGATGCTGATTATCAAGCTAAATTAGCAGCTTACCAGACAGAATTAGCTCGAGTACAAAAAGCTAATGCTGAAGCTAAAGAGGCATATGATAAAGCAGTAAAAGAAAATACTGCAAAAAATACAGCCATTCAAGCTGAAAATGAAGCGATTAAGCAACGTAATGAGACGGCTAAAGCGACTTATGACGCAGCAGTGAAGAAATACGAAGCAGATCTGGCGGCAGTCAAACAAGCGAATGCTACCAATGAAGCAGACTACCAAACTAAGCTAGCAGCTTATCAGGCAGAACTAGCTCGCGTTCAAAAAGCAAATGCTGATGCTAAAGCAGCCTATGAAAAGGCTGTTGAAGACAACAAGGCAAAAAATGCAGCGCTTCAAGCTGAAAATGAAGCGATTAAACAACGTAATGAAACTGCAAAAGCAACTTATGAAGCGGCGATGAAGCAGTATGAAGCAGATCTTGCCAAATATAAGAAAGAGTTCGCAGCTTATACTGCAGCACTCGCAGAAGCGGAGAGTAAAAAGAAACAAGATGGTTATCTTTCAGAACCAAGATCACAATCGTTGAACTTTAAATCAGAACCAAATGCAATACGAACAATTGATTCATCTGTACATCAATATGGGCAGCAGGAATTGGATGCTTTGGTAAAATCATGGGGGATTTCGCCAACAAATCCTGATAGGAAAAAATCTACAGCATATTCATATTTCAATGCAATCAATTCGAATAACACTTATGCAAAGCTTGTATTAGAAAAGGATAAACCAGTCGATGTTACCTATACTGGTCTAAAAAATTCAAGTTTTAATGGTAAGAAAATTTCAAAAGTAGTTTACACTTACACATTAAAAGAAACAGGTTTTAACGATGGAACCAAAATGACTATGTTTGCCTCGAGTGATCCAACTGTGACAGCATGGTATAATGATTATTTTACTTCTACAAACATTAATGTAAAAGTCAAGTTTTATGATGAAGAAGGTCAACTTATGAATCTCACAGGAGGATTAGTTAATTTTTCATCTCTAAATAGAGGTAACGGTAGTGGAGCAATTGATAAAGATGCAATTGAAAGTGTTAGAAACTTTAACGGTCGATATATTCCAATTTCTGGTTCATCTATCAAGATTCATGAAAATAACTCTGCTTATGCAGATTCATCAAATGCAGAAAAATCGCTAGGCGCTCGTTGGAATACATCGGAATGGGATACAACCTCTAGTCCAAATAATTGGTACGGAGCTATTGTCGGTGAAATAACTCAATCGGAGATTAGCTTTAATATGGCTTCTTCTAAAAGTGGAAATATTTGGTTTGCTTTCAATTCAAACATTAATGCAATTGGGGTTCCGACGAAACCTGTTGCACCAACAGCTCCAACTCAACCAATGTATGAGACAGAGAAACCATTGGAACCAGCTCCAGTAGTACCAACATATGAAAATGAGCCAACACCACCGGTAAAAACTCCAGACCAACCAGAGCCATCAAAACCAGAAGAGCCAACATATGAGACAGAGAAACCATTGGAGCCAGCACCAGTAGCACCAACATATGAAAATGAGCCAACACCTCCATTTAAGACTCCAGATCAACCAGAGCCATCAAAACCAGAAGAGCCAACATATGAGACAGAGAAGCCATTGGAGCCAGCACCAGTAGTACCAAGCTACGAAAATGAGCCAACTCCACCAGTTAAGACTCCAGATCAACCAGAGCCATCAAAACCAGAAGAGCCAAATTATGATCCATTGCCAACTCCGCCTGTAGCACCAACTCCTAAGCAGTTGCCAACACCTCCAGCAGTGCCGACAGTACACTTCCATTATAATAGCTTGTTGGCGCAACCTCAAATTAATAAAGAAATTAAGAATGAGGATGGGGTAGATATTGATCGTACTCTAGTAGCTAAGCAGTCTGTAGTGAAGTTTGAACTGAAAACAGAGGCTTTAACTGCAGGTCGTCCAAAAACAACTTCATTTGTATTGGTAGATCCACTTCCAACTGGTTATAAGTTTGACTTGGATGCAACTAAGGCTGCAAGTACAGGCTTTGATACAACTTATGATGAAGCCAGTCACACTGTAACCTTTAAGGCGACTGATGAGACATTGGCAACATACAATGCTGACTTAACTAAACCTGTTGAGACTCTTCATCCAACGGTTGTTGGTCGAGTCTTGAACGATGGGGCAACTTATACGAATAACTTCACTTTGACAGTCAATGATGCTTATGGTATTAAGTCAAATGTTGTTCGTGTAACGACTCCTGGTAAACCAAATGATCCTGATAATCCAAATAACAACTATATTAAGCCGACGAAAGTAAATAAGAATAAAGAAGGCCTTAATATCGATGGAAAAGAAGTTTTAGCTGGTTCAACCAACTACTACGAATTAACATGGGATTTGGATCAATATAAGGGTGATAAATCTTCTAAGGAAGCAATCCAAAACGGCTTCTACTATGTAGATGATTATCCAGAAGAAGCTTTAGATGTTCGTCCTGATTTGATTAAGGTTGCAGATGAAAAAGGAAATCAAGTATCAGGTGTCAGCGTTCAAAAATATGACAGTCTAGAAGCTGCTCCTAAGAAAGTTCAAGACTTGTTGAAGAAAGCTAACATTACTGTTAAGGGTGCTTTCCAACTCTTCTCTGCTGATAATCCAGAAGAATTTTACAAGCAATATGTAGCAACTGGAACATCATTAGTCATTACAGATCCGATGACTGTTAAGTCTGAATTTGGTAAGACAGGTGGTAAGTATGAAAATAAGGCCTATCAAATTGATTTTGGAAATGGCTATGCTACAGAAGTAGTGGTTAACAACGTACCGAAAATCACACCGAAAAAAGACGTAACAGTAAGTCTAGATCCAACTAGTGAAAATCTGGATGGTAAAACAATTCAATTTTATCAAACGTTTAACTATCGTCTGATTGGTGGCCTCATTCCACAAAATCATTCAGAGGAATTAGAAGATTACAACTTTGTGGATGATTATGACCAAGCTGGTGATCAGTATACTGGTAATTATAAGACATTCAGCTCTCTGAACTTGACAATGAAAGATGGTTCAGTGATTAAGGCAGGTACAGATCTAACATCTCAAACAACTGCTGAAACAGATGCTGCAAATGGTATTGTAACTGTTCGTTTCAAGGAAGAATTCTTACAAAAGATTAGTTTGGATTCACCATTCCAAGCTGAAACCTACCTTCAAATGCGCAGAATTGCTATTGGAACATTTGAAAATACTTATGTAAATACTGTTAATAAGGTTGCTTATGCATCTAACACAGTACGTACAACAACTCCAATACCAAGAACTCCAGACAAACCGACACCAATTCCAACGCCAAAACCAAAGGATCCAGACAAACCGACACCAATTCCAACTCCAAAACCAAAGGATCCAGACAAACCTGAGACACCAAAAGAACCAAGAGTTCCTAGTCCAAAAGTTGAAGAACCTTCAGCACCAATTCCTGTTTCTGTTGGTAAAGAAATAACTACACTTCCAAAAACAGGAACAAATGATTCAAGCTACATGCCATATCTTGGTCTAGCAGCTTTAGTAGGAGTTTTAGGACTTGGTCGGTTGAAACGTAAAGAAGACGAAAGCAAGTAAGCTCTAAAAGTTAAATAGAAAAGAGGAACTCTGTTTCCTCTTTTTTTTGCCTAAATTAAAAACGCTTCCTATTGATTTTTACTCATAAAATCAACTAATTTATGATAAAATGGAAGTAGAAAGTTGAGATTATGGGTTATTTTAAAAAATATAAATTTGATAAGTCACAGTTCAAGCTTGGTCTACGAACCTTTAAAACCGGTATTGCTGTTTTTTTAGTTCTCTTGATTTTTGGATTTTTTGGTTGGAAGGGACTTCAAATTGGAGCTTTGACAGCAGTCTTTAGTTTGAGAGAAAGCTTTGATAAGAGTGTTCATTTTGGAACTTCACGTATTCTAGGAAATAGTATCGGTGGTTTCTATGCCCTTATCTTTTTTTTCTTAAATACCTTATTTCACGGAGCCTTTTGGGTGACCTTGGTGGTTGTTCCAATCTGCACTATGTTAACCATTATGACAAATGTGGCCATGAATAATAAATCGGGGGTTATTGGTGGTGTAGCAGCTATGTTAATCATTACCCTCTCAATACCGAGCGGTGAAACAATTTTGTACGTGTTTGCGCGTGTATCGGAGACTTTTATGGGAGTTTTTGTCGCAATTCTCGTAAATTATGATATTGATCGTATTCATCTCTTTTTAGAGAAAAAAGAAAAATAATGTTACATTTTATAACATTATCGATTGACGTTTGTTTTTTTTTAGACTATAATAGACAGAAGGAAGGGAATTGTAAATGAAGGAAAGAGAATTTCGCCGAAATATGGCTGTTTTTCCTATCGGCAGTGTTATGAAATTGACCGATCTCTCGGCGCGTCAGATTCGTTATTATGAAGATCAAGAGTTGATTAAACCTGATCGAAACGAAGGGAACCGTCGCATGTATTCGTTGAATGATATGGATCGTCTGCTTGAAATCAAAGATTATATCTCTGAAGGTCATAATATTGCTGCGATTAAGAAAAAATATGCTGAACGTGAGGCGAAGTCCAAGAAAGTGGTGAGTCAGACGGAGGTGCGTCGCGCACTTCACAATGAACTCCTCCAGCAGGGACGCTTTGCTTCAGCACATTCACCTTTTGGTCGCGGTTAGGCAATCGCAAGTAGTCATATATTAAGGAGAAAAACCATGCCAATCACAGCTGCAGATATTCGTCGTGAAGTCAAGGAAAAAAATGTTACCTTTATTCGTCTCATGTTCTCAGATATTTTGGGAACGATGAAAAACGTCGAAATTCCTGCTACAGATGAACAGTTAGATAAAGTCTTGTCAAACAAGGCTATGTTTGATGGATCTTCTATTGAAGGTTTTGTACGTATCAATGAGTCAGATATGTACTTGTACCCAGACTTGGATACATGGACAGTCTTCCCTTGGGGAGATGAAAACGGAAGTGTTGCAGGTTTGATCTGTGATGTCTATACAACAGAAGGTAAACCATTTGCAGGTGACCCTCGTGGCAATTTGAAACGTGCTCTTCGCCATATGGAAGAAGTAGGATTCAAATCCTTCAACCTTGGACCAGAGCCAGAATTCTTCCTATTTAAGCTAGATGAAAATGGGGATCCGACTCTTGAGGTAAATGACAAAGGTGGCTACTTTGATTTGGCGCCTACTGATCTTGCGGACAATACGCGTCGTGAGATTGTGAATGTCTTGACCAAAATGGGATTTGAAGTAGAAGCGAGTCACCACGAGGTTGCGGTTGGTCAACATGAAATTGACTTCAAGTATGATGAAGTGCTCCGCGCTTGTGATAAAATTCAGATCTTTAAACTCGTTGTTAAAACTATTGCTCGTAAACATGGTCTTTACGCAACCTTTATGGCGAAACCAAAATTTGGTATTGCTGGCTCAGGTATGCACTGTAATATGTCCTTGTTTGATGCAGAAGGAAACAATGCCTTCTTTGATCCAAATGATCCAAAAGGAATGCAGTTGTCAGAAACAGCCTATCATTTCCTTGGTGGTTTGATCAAGCATGCTTACAACTATACTGCCATCATGAACCCAACTGTTAACTCCTACAAACGTTTGGTTCCAGGTTATGAAGCGCCGGTTTACATCGCTTGGGCTGGTCGTAACCGTTCGCCACTTGTGCGCGTACCAGCTTCACGTGGTATGGGAACTCGTCTTGAGTTGCGTTCAGTGGATCCAATGGCTAACCCGTACATCGCTATGGCGGTTCTGTTGGAAGTTGGTTTGCACGGTATTGAAAACAAAATCGAAGCACCAGCTCCTATCGAAGAAAATATCTACATCATGACAGCAGAAGAGCGTAAGGAAGCTGGTATTACAGACCTTCCATCAACTCTTCACAACGCTTTGAAAGCTTTGACTGAAGACGAAGTGGTCAAGGCTGCACTAGGTGAGCACATCTATACGAGCTTCCTTGAAGCCAAGCGTATCGAGTGGGCTAGCTATGCGACCTTTGTGTCACAATGGGAAGTTGATAATTATCTAGATTTGTATTAATAGTAGAAAAGAGGTTGTCCGAATGGGCAATCTTTTTTGCTTGATAAGTTATAAATGTATTTTGATACAGTTTTTAGTATAGATAATATAGGCTATTTATGTTTTTTTGTCTAGCTTACAATTATGCATCAGAATGGGAATATTCTGACAAATCTCAGAAAGAGATATTAAGTTTATCTTTAGATTTTCTTTATAAAGATCGTATTTAATGGCGATTTTCTACTTTTTTAAAAAGTTTACTATTTGACAACGTATTGCTTGTATAAATGAATAGTAAATGGTAAAATATCATTTGAAATGAATGAATCCCGTCCTCTTTCTAATTGTATTAATATATTATTTATTCGGACTTATTCGTTGTATTTTACTATTATAAGAAAGGAGATTACATGCAAAAAGACAAGTGGTGGCTACCATTTTTAGCGGTGGGGATCATCATAGGTTTAACGGTGGGTTTTCTTTATTACACCAGACCCACTAAGGATGGAGATATAGGCGCATCGTCAGTTTCGCAATCAACTTCTAGTGATGAGAACAATACGGCTTTGAGTTTAAAAGGTCAACAACTTCCAGAATTTAAAATGACCACTCGAGACGGTAAATTGGTCGCTAGTTCAGAACTGTATGATAAACCTATGTTAGTTGTCGAATGGGCTAGTTGGTGTCCACATTGTCAGAAACAACTGCCTATTGTTCAACAGATGTATGAAAAGTATGGAGATCAAATTCATTTTGTTCTACTCAATATGAGCGATCCGAATAGAGAGACAAAGGAGAAGGCTGATCAGTATATCAAAGAAAAAGGATATACTTTCCCGTATTATTATGATGAGGATCAAGGGGCAGCCGATCTCTTACAGGTTCAAACCATACCTAGTATGTATCTTGTAACCAAACAGCAACAGGTAAAGAATGTATTGGTAAACCACACTACTGCTGAAAATTTCTCGAAAGAGTTACAAGAGCTACTGAATTAATATATCTGCAATAGAAAAAAGGAGGAATAAGGAATCAAATAGGATTTCAGAGAAAACTATGAAAGATTTCATTAAAAAGGTATCCATTCTGTTTATGATTTTGTTTCTGTCTGTGCCTTTAGGATTAGCCGGACTATTCTTTGCTCGTGGTGCATCTGCCGATGAAGGTGGAGTTACCCGGGTAGGTGATACAGAGATCATTCAAAATGGATGTTATCGTAAAATTAAGAAGACAGAGAAGACACAGTGGACAGTTCCGCGGAAACCGATTGACTTGGTCATCCTGCAGGATGCCAGTGGTTCGTTTGAAAAAACTATCCCAAGTGTTAAAAATGCTTTGAAGCGTTTGACCACTTATGTGAAACCTGAACAGTACAATGAAGCCGACCCGCATTTAGTGAATACAGGGGATCCTGATACGACTGACCGCGTCTTCGTTTCAGCTTACCAAGGATTAGATCAGGTCCGATATTTTGATAATGAAGACTTCACAGGAGCGATTGATACCTATACAGATGAGGGGATTACGGGTAAACATTATCAGTTTAGTTCAAGTGATTTAACATCAGATCAGAAATCTATTCATAGCTTTATTGATAATATTACTGTTGGAGGAGGAACTCCTACGGTTCCTGGTATTACGGATGCTCTTGCTGCTTATAGCAAACAAAAAGGAGAAATGAAAAATGGTCGTAAGACAGTATTTCTTCTGGTAACGGATGGTGTGGCCAATGGTTACCGTCTGCCAGGGTCTAACACAGTTGTTATGGATAAAAGCTATGCCAGAACATATAAGCTACAATCTGCATGGAGACTTGGTCAAAACTATTTCCCTGAAGCAGCGCAAGATATTGTCAGCCGTGCAAACGAATTAAAAGAGGCAGGAAATACCCTTAAGAATGCTGTTGGATCAGAAGGCTCTGTAGTTATTGGTTTCTGGGAGCGTGTAGCAGGGTTTACTGATCCATACTTCCAATATGGTGATGCTTATTTGAATGGATTTGGAAAAGCATTGAATATCGGTGACAATCGTTCCGTGCAAGGGATTTTCCACGATGCCCTTCAATCAATGGCTTCGCCAAACAAGACAGTTAATGGCAAGGATGTTTCCTTCTATGTTAATGAACAAAATAACATTGATGTATTCTCGCAAAAGATTTTGGAATCCGTAGCAGCAGCTCTGATTAAGGAAGATATCAAAGGTGAGTTTGAAGTTACTCCAGGATATAAGGTAGATGCTGTTCGAATCAATGATAAAACGGTCGTTGAAAAAGTTACAGATCCGTCAAAACAAATTCGTGGTAAGATTGTTCAAGAAGGGGACAAAGTTACCATCTCTGTTCCAGATAGTGTCTTTAATCCTGGGGATAATAAATTTGACTATGACTTGAGTAAGGAAGCTCGGGCACCTGAGACGGATGAAGATAGCGAAGTAGACCCTCCTGAGAATTATGTTCCAGAAAATGAAACAATCACAGTTCCAGAGTTGACAGGGGTCTTTAAAACGGGAGATTTCACTACTCGTAAAATCGGTGGTAAGAATGAGACTGTCGAAGTTCAAAAATTGGAATACTGTTATCCAAGCGCAACAAAGACAGTGAAAGATGCGGATGCTAGCAACGATATTGGTGTCATTCCGGATCCGTTAGAGTTGACTAAGAAACCATCTTATTCTGCACAACTAAGCAAGAAAGACGAAGAGTTCACTTATACAGTAGATTACAACTTCAATAACGTTCCTTACGAATTTGAAAAGAACGTTATGTTAACAGACCCACTTGATTACCGCTTGGAAGTGGTGAGCCATTCTGCTCAAGGTCCAGATGGACAAAGCTGGCCAACTCGTGTGGTAACTCAAAAGGATGCTGGAGGCAACTCACAAAGCGTCGTTGTAGCGGATGTTCCGGCAAAAGATGGCAAGTACAACTACTTGGTTCTTAAGAAAGCTAAAATGACGATTACTGTTCGTCTTAAAGAAGAATACCGTAAGAACCAAGCAAGTAAAGAATTCATGGCCCTTCTTCAGGATAATGATGGATTCGGTTTGCTGAACCAGGGTAATATCATGTGGAATGGTGAGGATAATAATCCTGATCCAAGTAAACATGCTAAAACAGATGACAAACCAAGTACAGTTCGTCGCTCAAACCCAGTCTATGTTAAACCACCAGTTGATACCGAAATTACGAAGAAGGTCAATGATAAGGAACATGAAGATCTTAAGACAGAAGGAGAACTCTTCGAGTACAAGGTAAGTGTTCCATGGCCAGGTATTGCAGATACATTTAGCCTTACAGATACAGTTGTTTCAGAGTTGGAAGTTCAGGCAGATAGCTTGAATGTGAAACTTGGTGGAAATGATGATGCTGAGTTGAAAACTGCTACAAAAGTTGAAGGCCAAACTGTTTCACTGACTCTTGATAAAACTCAACTTAAAAAAATCTCACGTAAGGTAAGTCGTCGTAAAACTAAAGATGTTCAATACCTTGAATTGACCTTCAAGGCTAAGATTCGTCCGGGTGCTGACCTTTCTAAATATAAGGAAGATGGTCAAATTAAAGTACCTAACACGGCAGATGTTGCCTTGAATGATATCAAGAAAACATCGAATAAAGTAACGGTTACACCACCAAAACCAAAAGAACCTTCTATTGATAAGAAGATTAATGAAAACTTGGATACATTCAAAACATTTGATGGACAACCATACAACTACAACATTACAACAGCTGTGCCAAGTGATGTTGCTAATTACAAGAAATTTGTGATTCGTGATACACTGGATGCTAATTTGGAACTTGCAGGTGACGTAAGTATTAAAGGTTCTGCAGCTGCCCTCTTTGATATCCACACCAATGGCCAAGAGATTACGGCAACGGTGAAGGATGGTCAGTTTGGTGAACTTGCAAAATACACAACTGTTGAATTAGTAATTCCTGCAAAAGTTAAAAATGGTGTGACAGGTACAACAATTGAAAACAAGGCTTCTATTTCCTTTACAAATGAAAATAATGTAGAGAAAGAAGTCGAGTCGAAACCTGTTACAGTCACACCACCACCTGTAACGAAGAAGATCAATGAAACACTTGATCACTTAGATATTCCTACAGGTCAAGCATACAACTACAATATAAAGACAAAACTTCCAACAGATATTACAGATTACAAGAAATTTGTGATTACAGATACACTTGAAGGAGATTTGTCAGTCATCAATGAAGCTTCAAGCAAACCAGCTATCAAGGGAGTGGCTGCAGCCTTCTTCGATGTAACAGTTGAGGGTCAAACCGTGACTGCAACCATGAAGGACTTTGCGAACGCTACAGATCTTGCTGGTCAAGAAGTTGAATTGATCATTCCAGCTAAGATCAATGATGGAGTGACGCGCATCAATATTCCAAATACTGCGAAGTTTAGTTTCACAGATAAGAATGATCACAGCGGAGAAAAAGAAACCAAACCGGTAACGGTAACACCTCCATCAGAACCAGGCGTTGATAAGAAAATCAACGAAACATTGACAGAGGCAACCATCGGTGCAGAAACAGACTTCACATATAATATCAAAGCAAAATTGCCAAATGATATTACAACATACAAGTCCTTCGTTGTAACAGATACCTTGGATGAGAACTTGACTCCAGGTCAAGCTGAAATTAAAGGAGAGGCATCTAAATTCTTCGATGTAACAGTTCAAGGTCAAACCGTTACTGCAACGATGAAAGATTTTGCGAATGCGGGTGACTTTGGTAACCAAGAAGTAGAACTCGTGATTCATGCCAAAGTGAAGAAAGACTCAAAAGTTCCATCTATTGAGAACAAAGCTAAGATTACTTATACCAATAAGAATGACCAACAAGGTGAGAAAGAAACCAAGCCGGTCACTGTGACTCCACCACCAATCACTAAGAAGGTGAATGGTCAGGAACATGCAGATCTTGGTAAGTTATCAGAAGTCTTCACTTATACAATTGACTCAACAGTACCACATGTTGCAGATACCTTCACAATCTCAGATGATATTGTCAAAGAATTGGCATTTGAAGGAGAAGCAACTGTCACTGTTGATGGACAAGCTGTTCAAGACCTCGCTGTAACAACAGAAGGTCAACGTTTGACGGTCACATTTGGAAAAGATCAAGTGAAACAATATGCTGGTAAAGCAGTCCGAGTTTCATTCAATGCCAAGATTAAAGATGGAATCACTTTCGATGCTCTCTTGACTGCTTATCCAAATGAAGCAAAAGACAAGCCAGTAGTACCAAATACTGCTAGCTACATCATTAATGACAATCCAGATTCTAAGAAAGAATCAAAACCAGTCACTGTGACTCCACCTCCAACAACAACTCCAGAGCTTAAGAAGGAAGTAAACGGAGCAGAACGTTATGATCTTGCAAAACGTAATGAAGAGTTCACTTATACTTTGAAAACAACAATGCCTGCTAGCTCAACTGTGTTTGAGATGACAGACGAGTTGAAAGAAGTTCTAGAATTTGTTGGTGAGAATGCTTCTGCCACAGTTAAAATTGATGGTGAAGATGCAGGATCTAAGGCGACAGTAACAATTTCTGGCCAAGTGATCAAAATTGCCTTTACAGAAGCTTCTGTCAAGGCAGATGCAGGTAAGTCTATTGAAGTAAACTTCAAGGCTAAAATCAGAGAGAATGCCAACTTGTCAGCTTATGTGATTAAAGATGGTAAGACTGAAATTCCAAACAAGGCTTCTTATGATATTGATCATAATCCAAAATACCACAAGGACTCTAACGAAGTTCCAGTAACTCCACCGACTCCAGAAGAGCCAGAAATCAAGAAAGATGTGAATGGCAAAGAATCTGAAACTCTTGACAAACGCGACCAAGTCTTCACTTACAACGTGAAAACAACAGTAGCGCAAGATGCGACAGCCTTC